>JAWVCV010000236.1:0-4539 GCA_033858115.1 Gaiellaceae bacterium | reverse complement strand
GGCCCGGGACGCCGTCTACTGGGAGCGGCCGCTGCCGGGCGCCGCGCTTCGCCAGGTCGAGCTCGCACGCACGGTCCGGGTCGTCGTGGACACGAGGACGTACGCCGTCCGCCCCGAGGAGGCATTGGCCGTCGATGGCCTCGCAACGCAGGCGGCGCTCGTCCGCGCGGGACACGACTCGTTTCTCCGCCGGATCCGGCAGCTGGTCGACCCGAGCCCACCGGCGCTCTACGTCGATCCCGTGCTCGTGGCTCGGCCCGGCGCTGCGGAGCTCGCCGAGCGCGTGTCGCGGGCGCTGCCGAAGCCGCGCCGGGGGCAGGTCGTCTCGCGCCGCGGCTCGTTCGTCGTCCTGCCGTCGCGGTCGGGGAGCGAGATCGCGGCGGACACGCTGCTTGCTGCCCTGGAGCAGGCCGTGCGGACGGGGGCGGACTCGGTTTCGCCTCGGCTCACCCACGTCGAGCCGACGCTCACGACTGCGGCCGCCGAGACCGCCGTCGCGGAGGCGAAGGCGCTCGTGGACGAGCCGATCACACTCGCCTTCAAGGGCCAGGACGTCGGCTCTCTGCGTCCGGCGCGGCTGGCGAAGCTCCTGCGCTTTCGCCCGGGCGTGGACCGCTTCCGCGTCGGCTTCGACCCGAAACGGCTCGCAAAGGCGGTGGAGCCGTTGCTCGCGCAGTGGCGCCGCCGCGCGGTCAACGCCCGGTTCGTAGTCGACGGCCGGGGCGTCCGCGTACGTCCCTCGCGGCCTGGCCTCGACGTCGACCGCGCCTGGGTGGCCGACTCGCTCGCCGCGGCGGCTGCATCCTCGATCCCGCGCGCGTCGCTTCGCCTGAAGCAGGTTCGCGCCGACCTGACGACGAGCGAGGCGCAGAAGCTCGCGATCCGCGAGCGCATCTCGACGTTCACGACCGACATGGGCACTTCGTCGTCGAACCGCATCCACAACGTCCAGCTGATGGCGGAGTACATCGACGGGACGATCGTGCGTCCTGGCCAGACCTTCTCCTTCAACGAGTCGGTCGGCCCGCGAACGGTCGAGCGCGGCTTCCGCGAGGGACAAATGATCATCGGCTCACTGCTCCTGCCCGCGATCGGCGGCGGCGTCTGCCAGACCGCGACGACGCTCTTCAACAACGCCTTCGAGCTCGGCCTCCCGATCCTGGAGCGGCACAACCACAGCTTCTACATCTCCCACTATCCGATGGGGCGCGACGCGACCGTTTCCTGGGGCGGGCCGGACTTCGCGTTCAAGAACGACCTCGACTCGGGAATCCTGATCAAGACGCGGTACACGGACTCGACGCTGACCTTCAGCTTCTACGGCACGGATCCCGAGCGCCGCGTCGTCTCTGCCACCGGCGAGCGCGTCAACTGGCGTTCGCCGCGGACGACCTATGCCCTCGACCCCTATGCGCCGCGCGGCTCGGTGCGGACCGTGTCGGGCTCGAATCAGTCCGGCTTCGACGTGACCGTGACCCGGAAGGTCTACGAGCGCGGGAAGCTGAAGCGGCGCGATGCGTTCACGAGCGCCTACATCGCCGTCGGCCCGACGCAGATCTACGGCCCGGGCCGCTCGATCCCCGGCCCGTACTTCGTGCTGCCCCGCGTCTGACAACCCGCCCGCAGGGTTCTCCCCTTGACGGGTGAATAGGCCTCGCGACGGTTCCATCACTACGCGAGAGGGGTCGCACGTGAACTCACCTGCTCCACGCTCCGGCTGGCTCCACACCTTCGGCGCGATCGGAGCGATCCTGCTCCCTGTCGCGATCCTGATCAGCTTCTTCAGGTCCAGCGACTCCGGCGACACCGCCGCCGAGCTGATCGCCTACGCGAAGGACAACTCGACCCAGACCTGGTTGCTGCAGATCGTCGGCTTGGCGGCCCCGATCCTGATCGGCCTCTTCGTCGCGAGCCTCTGGCCCCGGCTGCGGGCCGCGAGCGACAGTTACAGGGCGCTGACGCTGATCGGCGGGACGCTCTTCGTCGCGTTCTTCTCCACTGCGATGACCCTCTGGGCTGCGCCGCTGCTCGACGCCGACTCGCTCACCGAAGCCGGCGCGGACGCGTACCTCGCCTTCGACGACGCGGGCTGGATCCTGCTCGGGATCGGCGGCGTCTCGATCGGAGTGATGATCGTTGCCGTCTCGCTCGCCGCGCTCGAGCACGGTTGGATTCCGAAGTGGGCCGGTTGGGTCAGCCTGTTGCTCGGAGTCGTCTCGCTCGCGACGGTGGTCGCAGTGGGGATCTTCGCCTGGGCGATCTGGCTGATCGCGGCAGGCGTCTTCCTGCTGCTCGAGAACCGGCGTGCCGCCACGGCCGCCGAGCCCCCACCCGCCGTCGCCTAGGTCGAGGAGAGGGGCGGGCCTGCGTCCGCCCCTCTCCTACTGCGCGTCGGCCTTCTCCGGCTCCGACGGAGAAGGCACGTTCCGGTGCTCGTAGCTGTCGACGACGAGCCGCACCGCCTGAGCGGGATCGTCGGTCACGTGCAGCAGCTCGACGTCCTCGGGCGCGATCATCCCGTCGGCGAGCACCTCGTCGCGCACCCACTCGAGCAGCTCGCCCCAATAGTCGGTGTCGAAGAGGACGACCGGGAAGTTCAGCACCTTGCCGGTCTGGATCAGCGTCAGCGACTCGAACAGCTCGTCGAGCGTGCCGAAGCCGCCCGGGAAGATGACGAAGCCCTCGGCCGCCTTCACGAACATCGTCTTGCGCGCGTAGAAGTGCTTGAACGTCATCGCGATGTCGCAGTACGCGTTCACGCCCTGCTCGTGGGGCAGCACGATGTTGAAGCCGACCGAGAGGCCGCCGCCTTCCTTGCAGCCGCGGTTTGCGGCCTCCATCACGCCCGGCCCGCCGCCGGTGACGACGGCGAAGCCGGACTCTGCGAAGAGCCGCGCCGTCTCGCGCGCGCAGCGGTACGGCTCGCTGTCCGCGCCGGCGCGGGCCGACCCGAAGATCGAGACGGCCGGGCGGTCGATCTCGAGCACCTTCTGGAAGCCGCCGAGGAACTCGGACGCGATCACCGCGACGTCGTTGGCCAGATCCTCGTGCGTGCGCTCGAGAACCCGGCGGTCCTCCACTAGATGTCGCGCTCCACGTAGGCCCCGCTCATCCCGAGAGTCAGAAGCGCCGCGAGCGCGATGTACGCGACCCCGGTGATCACACGCTGCGTGGGCGTCACCCGGTAGTACGCCTCGCTCTGCGGCTCGCGCCGGTGCTTCCAGCGCCGCCACGACTCGAGCCCGCCCAGCACGAGGATCAAGATCAGGATCGGGTTCGGCGCCACGATCGCGAGGCCGACGAGAGCGACCAGGCCGACGATCCAGAGCGCCGGATGAATCGCCGCGACGATCCGGCCGCCGTCCAGCGGCGAGATCGGCGCCAGGTTGAAGAGGTTGAGGAAGAAGCCGGTGAAGGCGAGGGCGACGAGGAGCTCGGAGTCGAAGTACTCGCCGAGCCCCCACGTCGCCGCGGCGCCGAGCCCGCCGACGATCGGGCCCGCGACCGCGACCTTCGCCTCGGCCCACGCGTTGTCCGGCAGCCGCTTCAACGTGATCAGCGCGCCGAGGAACGGAATGAACATCGGCGCCGACACGGGCAGCCCCTGCCGCTTTGCCTCGAGGACGTGGCCCAGCTCGTGCACGAGGAGGAGCACCACGAAGCCGACCGCGAACTGCCATCCCCAGAGCAGCGCGTAGGCGCCGATCGAGACGAGCATCGAACCGGCGACGGTGAAGAGCTTGAACTTGAAGACGGCCGCGAAGATGAACTTGAGCTTCCAGAAGAGGACGCCGACGGCGGCGATCGGCGCCCAGAGCTTGCGCAGGAAGTCCCTGAAGTCGAACCCGTGCTTGACCGGCGAGTACTGGTGCTCCGGCTCGGCCTCGCGCGGCGCGTAGGGATCGTATTGGCTCACCCGCTCAGAGTACTCATCCGCTCCCTGAGCACGGGCGCGGCCGCCTCCCCGCTGCAAGCGACTCAGAGGGTTTCGAGCGCCTCGGCGATCGCGCGCTCGAGCTCCACCGCCGCTCCTGCCGACCGGGCGGCCTCGAACGCCTCTGGCCCGAGTTGTGCCTTGAGGGTCGCGACAGTGCGCTCGTAGGTATCGCGGTCGTCTTCCTGGAGGACGACGCCGAGTTCTTCGAAGAGCCCCTCTGCCGCTCCGACGAGCCGCGCGGCACGCTGGCCGTCCGCTCGAGCGGCCGCGAGCTCTGCCAAGGCTTCGAGACCGTGGGCGATCATCTCCTTGTAACTCAGCTCGCGAGACAGCTCGAGGCTTTCGCGCAACTGCTCCGCGGCGTCCTGAAGACGTTCCTCGTGCAAGGCGACGCGACCCAGGTTCTGGAGCGTGAGCGCAACGTCGTCCTTCGCCCCTACTTCCCGGTGCAACCCGAGCGCTTCCTCGCACAGCTGCCTGCCTCGGACGTAATCGCCCTGCATGTTCGCGATCGCACCCTGGTTCGCGACGACCGAGGCGAGCCGCATCGTGTCGCCGGCGGCCCGGAAGAGCGCGGCGCTCTCCTCGTAGAGCGCTGCCGC
>JAWVCV010000235.1:0-4392 GCA_033858115.1 Gaiellaceae bacterium | reverse complement strand
GCGAAGACCCGACCGTCAACGAGCTCGAGGAGCGAGCCGCACTCTTGCTCGGGCAGGAGGAGGCGATCTTCCTGCCGACGGCGACGATGGCGAACCAGATCGCGGTGCGGCTGCACACCGAGCTCGGCGACGAGCTGCTCGGCGAGGAGAACTCGCACGTCTTCATCTCGGAGCTCGGTGGGCCCGCGGTCCACTCCGGCGTCGTCACGCGCGGCATCCCCGGGGTCGCCGGCCGCTTCACGGTCGAGCAGGTGCGCGCGGCTTCTCGCGTTCCGGCGATTCACTCGCCCCGAACGCGGATCGTCTGGGTGGAGAACACGCACAACCAGAGCGGCGGTCGCGTCTGGCCGCTGGAGGAGATCGACGACCTGCGGACGCTCTGCCAGGAGCTCGAGTTGCGCTTCCATCTCGACGGCGCGCGCCTGCTCAACGCGGCCGTGGCCAGCGGCGAGACGGCCGCGACGATCGGACGCCGCTTCGACACTGTGACGCTATGCCTCTCGAAGGGGCTCGGCTGCCCGCTCGGGGCGTTGCTCGCCGGCTCGACCGAGGTGATGCGGAATGCGCGCAGGCTCAAGCACCTCTTCGGCGGGGCGATGCGCCAGGCCGGCATCGTGGCCGCAGCCGGCGTCTACGCGCTCGACAACCACGTCGAGCGGCTTGCCGAGGATCACGCGCGCGCGAAGCGACTGGCGCTCGGCCTCGCCGAGGCGGGGTTGGCTGTCGACCCTCAGAGCGTCGAGACGAACTTCGTCCAGATCGACGTGTCGCCGCTCTCGCAGCAGGAGGCGATCGGCCGCCTCGCCGAGCAGGGCGTCGGCCTCTCCGCGACGATCCACCCGACGCTGCTGCGGGCGCTCACCCACCTCGATGTCGACGACGACGACATCGACGGCGCGCTCGAGGCGATTCCGCGCGCGCTCGGCGCTCCTGTCAGAGCGTAAGCGAAGGTAGCGGTGCTTCCGGGCCGCGGGCGGCTAGAAGCGTTCTCCTGCCTGGAAGAAGAGCACCGCGACGACCAGGTAGGTCGCGACCAGGATCCCGCCCTTCAGCCGGCTCGACTGGCCGTTCGCGAGCACGATCGCGGTGACGACGACCGACAGCGCCAGGGCGAGGATCTCGACCTGCCGGAGCGCGAGCGAGAGCGGCTCGATGAAGAGCGCCAGGAGCACGACCGCGGGGATCAGGAAGACGGCCACCTGGGCCGCCGACGCGACGGCGATCTCCGTGGCGAGCCTGATCTTGCCGCGGGCGGCCACGACGACCGCACCGCCGTGCTCGGCGGCATTGCCGACGATCGCCACGATCACCGCTGCGACGAAGAACTCGGACAGGCCGGCCCGGTGCGCGAAGACCTCCAGGGTGCCGACGAGGATCTCGGCGACGAGCGCCGTCAACACGGTCGCGAGCCCGAGGACGAGCAGCGCGAAGCGGAACGACCAGCCCAGCACCTCGTCGTTGCCGGACATGTGGAGCGCCGCATGCCGCCGGAGCGAGTACCAGGTCAGCGCGACGTAGGCGATCAGCAGCGCGATCGAGACGGGGATCGAGAGGTGGATGAGCGAGTCGCGGTTGGGATCGCCGTGCCAGCCCGGGATGGACGGAATCAGCAGGATCACGGTCGTGATCCCCACGAGACCGAGGGCGAGGAAGCTCGATTGGCGGTCGATCTCGCCGCGGCCGCCGAAGAGGAGCGAGAAGCCGAGCACGAGCAGCAGGTTCCCGACGACGGAGCCCGTGAGCGAGCCGCGGACCACCTCGGTCAGCCCCTTGTTGACGGCGAGGAGAGCGATGATCAGCTCCGGCGCGTTTCCGAACGTCGCGTTGAGGAAGCCGCCGATGCCCGGCCCCGTGTGCTCGGCGGCGTGCTCGGTGGCCTCGCCGATCAGCCACGCCAGCGGCACCAATGCTGCGGCGGAGAGCACGAACTCGAGCGTCTCGTCGAGGTCGAGGACGTAGTGGAGGACGATGACGAGCGGCGCGAGCGCGACCGAGGTGAAGAGGATTCGACGGACCATCGGCCGCGTACCCTATCCGCGCGAACTGCCTGAAGATCGGGCAAATGTCAAGTCTTGCGGCGATGCGCGAAAGCACCCACAATCCAGGCGTGGAACAGCCTCTCCAGGCACCGACCGAGCTTCCGCTCCACCCACAGAACGAGGTGGAGTGCCGACGCTGCGAGGTGCACTGCGACAAAGTCGTCTACCCCGGCGCCTGCCTCGAGCGCTCGTGCCCGTTCGTGTACGCGTACGAGGCCTGGGGTCACACCTACATCGGCTGCATGCAGAAGGTGTACGGCGCCGAGATCGACCTTGACCTGCTGCGCGCCGCCGAAGCGCGCCCGGAGGGATTCGGCGGTATCCGCGCGACCGGAGCGCCGCTGCCGATGTGCAAGGTCGAGGTCTCGCCGTGCTACGAGAATCGCTCAGACGAGCTCGGCTGCCGCAATCCCGAGTTCTACGAGGTCCCGCGCGAGCGGCCGAGCTTCCGCGTGATCGCCCAGATCACCCCGCGCTAGCCCGCTCGCGTGCAAAGCGCTTGTGTTGATTCAACACAAGCCCTTGTTTCCGCTTTCGTGATCGAATCGGGACAAAGCGGCTCGCCGGCATGGGCACGCTCTCGGCATGCGCTTCTCGCTCTCGCCCGATGACTCGCGGCTGCACGCGCTCGTCGTCGCGCTCGACCGGGACGACGCACCGGTCGCGGAGACGTGGCGCGCCGTCGGGGACGCCGCCTGGGAGCTCGGTTTGCGCCGTCCCGGCTACCACATGATCCGTGCGCTCGTCCGAGCTGAGCGGTTGCGGCGGCGTGCTCGCACGGCCACTCGCGCGGCCGCACTCGAGGTCGTGCTGGCGGCCGGTTCCTCACGCGTCGTCGACCTCCCGATCGCCCTCGACGCGCTCGAACGGGCGCGGGCGGAAGAAGGGCTTGTGTTGAAACAACACAAGCCCTCATGAGCCGTTACGCCGTCGTCCAGCGCGCGTGGAGGTCGCGGAGCTTCCGCATCTCGGCGGCGTCCGGCCCGTGGCCGTCCGGCCCCGGGGTCTCCATCAATGCGGGCAGCTGCTGGACGTCCGGGTGGGCCAGGAACGCGCCGAGCCGTTCGCCCAGGTCGCCCTCGAGCACGTTGGCGTGCCGGTCGCGGTTGGAGCCGAGCGGCGCGGCGGAGTCGTTCACGTGGAGCGCGCGCAGCCGATCGAGGCCGATCCGCGTGTCCAGGTCGCTGAGGACCCCGGCGACGACATCGGGATCGCCGACGTCGACGCCCGACACATAGAGGTGGCACGAATCGAGGCAGATCCCGAGCCGCGGATGGCCGTCGAGCGCGTCGATGATCGCGGCAAGCTCCTCGAGCGACCGGCCGATCGTCCCGCCCGCGCCCGCCGAGTTCTCGAGCAGGAGCCACGTCGTGTCCGAGCAGCGGTCGAGCACCTCGCGGAGGGCGGGCACGCTCCGCTCGAGCCCGGCCTCGAAGCCGCTGCCCAGGTGCGAGCCGACGTGGAAGACGACGCCGTCCGCCTCGATCGCGCAGGCGGCGTCGACCGTGGAGCGCATCGTCTGGACGCTCTTGCCGTAGATCGTCTCGTCCGGTGACGCGAGGTTGCAGAGGTAGAGCGCGTGCACGAGCACGGATCCGATCCCCGCCTCGCCGCGCCGCTCCCTGAAGCGCGAGAGATCCTCCTCCAAGTGCGCAGGGAAGCGCCACATGCGGGGGCTCTGCGCGAAGAGCTGGACCGCGTCCGCGTCGATCGCTGCCGCGTGGTCGAGAGCGCCCTTGATCCCTCCTGAGCAGTGGGCGCCGAACAGCACGCCGCTAGGCTAGTCAAGCCTGATGTCCGTCCGCGTCCGCATGGCTCCGAGCCCCACCGGCTTCCTCCACATCGGCGGGGTTCGCACCTTCCTCTTCAACTGGCTCTTCGCCCGCGGGCGCGGCGGCGAGTGCTTGCTGCGGATCGAGAACACCGACACGAGTCGCGAGGTCGAGGAGGCGACGGACCAGATCCAGCGCTCGCTCCGGTGGATCGGGATCGACTGGGACGGGCCGGTGACGTTCCAGCTCGACCGGATGGATCGCTGCCAGCAGGAAGCGCGCCGCCTCGTCGAGGCGGGGAAGGCGTATGAGGACGACGGCGCGATTCGCTTCCGGATGCCCGGTGAGGGCACGACCGCCTGGGAGGACGCGATCAGGGGCCGGATCGAGTTCCCGAACGAGAAGCTCGAGGACGTCGTCCTCATCCGCTCGGACGGCAGGCCCACGTACAACTTTGCCTCGCCGGTGGAGGACTGGCTCGACGGAATCACCCATGTGATCCGGGGAGACGACCACATCTCGAACACGCCGAAGCAGATCCAGATCCTCTCGGCCCTCGGTGCCGAGATCCCGACCTACGC
>JAWVCV010000234.1:0-3249 GCA_033858115.1 Gaiellaceae bacterium | reverse complement strand
TCGCTCGACCTGATCGGAGTCGAGGCGCCCGACACGATGTAGGTCGGTCAGCTTCGGATCGTTACTAGAGTTCGCGGCGCAGTGAGCGCCACAGCACCCGACCGCAACCTCGCCCTCGAGCTCGTCCGCGTGACGGAGGCCGCAGCGCTCGCCGCGTCCGGCTGGGTCGGGCGGGGCGAGAAGGAGAAGGCCGACCAGGCCGCCGTCGACGCCATGCGCCTGATGCTGGGCACCGTCGAGATGAACGGTGTCGTCGTGATCGGCGAGGGGGAGAAGGACGAGGCGCCGATGCTCTACAACGGCGAGGCGATCGGCTCGGGCTACGGGCCCGAGGTCGACGTCGCCGTCGACCCGCTCGAAGGGACCCGGCTGACCGCGCTCGGCCAGCCGAACGCGATCGCCGTGATCGCCGTCGCGGAGCGCGGGACGATGTTCGACCCCGGCGCGGCCTTCTACATGGACAAGATCGCGGTCGGGCCCGAGGCTGCGGGGGCGATCGACATCACCGCGAGCCCGACCGAGAACGTCCGCGCGGTCGCCAAGGCGAAAGGCCTCGACGTGAGCGAGGTCACCGTCGTCGTCCTCGAGCGCGACCGCCACCAAGACCTGATCCGCGAGCTGCGCGAGTCCGGGGCCCGCGTGAACCTGATCCGCGACGGCGACGTCGCGCCTTCGATCGCGGCGGCACAGGCGTTCGTCGGCGTCGACATGTTGATGGGTATCGGAGGCACCCCCGAGGGCGTCATCTCTGCGGCGGCGATCAAGTGCCTGCGCGGCGAGATCCAGGGCAAGCTCTGGCCGCGAGACCAGGACGAGCGCCGGCAGCTGATCGACTCCGGCTACGACATCGACCGCGTGCTCACGACGAACGACCTCGTCTCCGGCGACGACGTCTTCGTCGCCGCCACGGGCGTCACGAGCGGCGTCTTCCTCCGCGGCGTCCGCGTCAGCGGCGCGGGAGTCGAGACGGAGTCGATCGTGATGCGCTCCCGCTCCGGCACCGTGCGGCGGATTGCCGCCTACCACCCTTCCGAGAAGGTCAGACGACTGATGAAAGGACAACGCGATGGCCGCGAATGAGCTCCATGACACCGCCAAAGCCCTCGTCGCCGACAACAAGGGCATCCTCGCCGCCGACGAGAGCTCCGGCACGATCGAAAAGCGGTTCGACTCGATCTCGCTCGAGTCGACCGAGGAGAACCGGCGCGCCTACCGCGACATGCTCTTCACGACGCCCGGACTGGAGGACTTCGTCAGTGGCGTCATCCTCTATGACGAGACGCTCCGGCAGGCTTCCGCCGACGGGACGCCGTTCGCGAAGCTGCTTGCGGACAAGGGGATCATCCCCGGGATCAAGGTCGACCTGGGCGCCAAGGACCTTGCGTTCGCGCCGGGCGAGAAGGTGACGGAGGGACTCGACGGGCTCCGGGAGCGCCTGCAGGAGTACAAGCAGCTGGGCGCCCGCTTCGCCAAGTGGCGGGCCGTGATCACGATCGGCGACGGCATTCCGAGCGACTACTGCATCTCCGTGAACGCACACGCGCTGGCCCGCTACGCGGCGCTGTGCCAGGAGCAGGGGCTCGTGCCGATCGTCGAGCCCGAGGTGCTGATGGACGCCGACAACGACATCGAGACCTGCTACGACGCGACCGCACGGACGCTGCACAAGACGTTCGACGAGCTCTTCCACCAGCGGGTCGACCTGCAAGGGATCCTGCTGAAGCCGAACATGGTCATCTCCGGCAAGGGCAGCCCGACGCAGGCCGCGGCGGAAGAGGTGGCGAAGTGGACGATCCGCGCCTTCCGCGAGCACGTGCCCGCCGCGGTGCCCGGGATCGTCTTCCTCTCCGGCGGCCAGGCCGACGAGCAGGCGAGCGCGAATCTCAACGCCGTCAACTCGCTGGGCGAGCAGCCGTGGGTTCTCTCCTTCTCGTATGGACGGGCGCTGCAGGCGCCGGCGCTCGCAGCCTGGCGCGGGTCCGCGGACAACGTCGAGGCAGGACAGTCGATGCTCGCGCTGCGCGCCCGCAACAACAGCGCCGCAGCGGCGGGCCGCTACTCGGCCGAGATGGAGGAGCTCGCCCGCTCGAGCTGAGGAGCTCCGCGGCCCTACGCTCGCTCGCCGGCCCTGACCGCGACCTCGAGCCTGTTCGAGGACGGCGCCAGGGGGCAGATCCACCGTGGGTCATAGGCGCACGAGGGGTTGTAGGCGAAGTTGAAGTCGAGCACGAGCCGTTCGCCCTCCATGCCGAGGTCGGCGCCCTTGACCGAGTCGAGCACGTAGCGCCCGCCGCCGTAGGTCTCCGAGCCGCTCGTCGCGTCGGCGAAAGGAACGAAGATGCCGCCGCCGTAGCCCTCCAGCCAGTGCAGGTCGAGCGACTGCGGCCTGCCGTCGAGCTCGAACGAGGCAACGGCGAAGCGACGGAACACGACCGACTCGTTGCCGCTGGCGCCGATCCGACGCAGTTCCTCCTCGGCGTCGGCGACGTCCGCGAGCACCCGCAGCCGCGGCTCGTAGTCGAAGTACTCGAGGCCGGTGAAACCACTGCGCTCCTGCTCCGGCAGTGGCGATTGCGGATGAGCTCGAAACAGCTCGTCGCGTGTCTCGCGCCACAGAGCCCAGGCCGCTTCGGGGTCGGTCTCGGAGCGCACCGACTCGTAGAGGGCAAGGACACGTCGCTTCCAGTCGAGCAGCTCGAGGACGTCGTTCATCGCGACCTAGACGTACCTGCCCATGCCGCCCGCGACGTCGATCGAAGCGCCCGTGATGTAGCTGGCCCGGCTGCTCAAGAGGAAGGCGACGAGGCCCGACACCTCGTCCGGCGTCCCGAAGCGACCGAGCGGGACCTCCCGCGCGGCGAACGCGTCGAAGAACTCCTCGCGCGGCACGTCGGGCGCGCGACGTTGGTGGATGTTGTCCCACTGGGGGGTGATCACGAAGCCGATGTTGACGCCGTTGACGAGGATGTTGTCCTTCGCGACCTCCAGCGCCAGCGTCTTCGTGAACGAGTTGCCGGCGGCCCGGTTCACCGACGTCGCGAAGAACGTCGGGTCGGGGTAGCGCGAGTAGACGGCGCCGATGTTGACGATGCGCCCGCCGCCGGCCGCGCGCATGTGGGGGAGTACCTCGCGGGAGCAGCGGATGAGGGAGAAGAGCTTGACGTCGAGGTCGGCGATCCAGTGCTCGTCGCTGAGCGTCTCGAAGCTGCCGGGGTGTGCGCCGCCGGCGTTGTTGACGAGGAAGTCGAT
>JAWVCV010000233.1:0-3333 GCA_033858115.1 Gaiellaceae bacterium | reverse complement strand
AGGCCACCACGGCTATTTGCGCGAGGTTCGCAGCCTCGATGACCAGCACTCCGAGTACACCTGCCGTGCCTGCGGTTGGACAGGGGTACGGAAGCGGCCATCGAACAAGACTCGCTGGCACTGGTTCTAGTACACCACTGACCTGCGGGACGTTGCCCTCACCTTAGAGGAACAGCGTGGCGCTAGGTCCCCGTGCTGCCTCCGGCGACCGAGTAGAGCCGCCACTCGCCCGGCACGCCCTTGAGCTCGTGCGCGCCGCGATCGGCGAACTCGATCCCCGATCCCGCGACGAGGTCCTTGACCGTCTGCGAGACGAGAACCTCGCCGGAATCTGCCTGCGCGGCGACGCGCGCCCCCGTGTGCACCGCGATGCCGCCGAACTTGCCATCGACGCGCTCGCACTCACCCGTATGGACACCTGCCCGGATCTCGAGGCCGAGCGGGCGCACCGCGTCGCGGACTGCGCAGGCGCAGCGGATTGCCCTCGCCGGGCCGTCGAAGGCCGCGAAGAAGCCGTCGCCCGCCGTATCCACCTCGGCGCCGCCGAAGCGCACGAGCTGGCGGCGCACCTCCGCGTGATGTGACTCGAGCAGCTCGCGCCAGGCCCGGTCGCCCATGTCGGCCGCGCGGGACGACGAGCCGACGATGTCCGTGAAGACGACGGTCGCCAGCACGCGGGTGGGCTCGGGGCCGCGGCGAACTCCGGTCAGGAACTCCTCGACTTCGTCGATGATCGGGTCCGGGTCGATGAAAGGGACGTGATCGACCCCGGCCAGCTCCAGGAATTGGGCTCCCGGTACGCGCTCGGCGATGTACCGGCCCTCGTCCAGGCTCGAGTCGAGATCGCCCGTACGGTGCAGCACCAGCGTCGGGACTCGGATCGTCGGCAGGACCTCCCGGACGTCCACCTGGCTGTTCATCAGGATCAGGTCCCGCGCCGCGCCGGGACTGGCGGATGCATGGGCTCGGGTCGCCAGCCAGGTGACCATCGCCGCGTCGGCGGACGGAGCTATTCGCTGGACGTCGGCCTCCTCGCCCCACGTGCGCTCGGTCTCGGCGGCGTACTCGAGCCGCTCGGCCCAGGTCGGCGCCCAGGGATAGTCCTCGTCGGGGTGGCTGCGCTTGGCGAAGGAGCCGTAAAGGACGAGCGCCGATGTGCGCTCGGGAAAGGTCGCTGCGAAGAGGATGCACATCGGACCACCCTCCGAGTAGCCGAAGAGGGCGGCCCGCTCGCTCCCCACTGCGTCCATCACGGCGCGCACGTCGTCCATTCGCGTCTCGAGGTGGGGCAGACCCCCGGGACGGTCGGACAGGCCGGTGCCGCGCTTGTCGAACCGGATCAGTCGCGAAAAAGAGGCGAGCCGGTCCAGGAGGTGCGCCGACCGCGGCTCCTCCCAGTCGAGATCCAGGTGCGACACGAAGCCGGGCACGAAGACGAGATCGAGCGGGCCGTCCCCGGCGACCTGGTAGGCGATGTTCACGTCGCCGCTCTTCGTGTACTGAGTCGCCGGTTTCACAGTCCTAATCTCTCATGTCCGGAGCGAGTCGAGCGCTGACGCGTTAGCCTCGGCCTGTGCCGATCTGGATCGGGTACGCGCTCCTCGCCGCCTTCTTCGCCGGGCTCGTGGCGATCTTCGGCAAGGTCGGCGTCCGCGAGGTCGACGCGACGCTCGCGACCGCGGTGCGCGCCGTCGTCATGGCCGCGTTCCTCGTCACCGCGGCGATCGCGCTCGGCAAGACCGGGATCGGCGGCATCTCGCGCCGCTCGTTCCTCTTCATCGTGCTCTCGGGCGCAGCCGGCGCGGCCTCCTGGCTCTGCTACTTCATCGCGCTGCGCGAGGGGCCGGCGACCGGCGTCGCCGCGCTCGACCGGCTCAGCGTCGTCTTCGTGTTCATCCTCGCAGTCGCGTTCCTCGGCGAAGCCTTCACGCCGAAGGCCGCGCTTGGGGCGGCGCTTGTCGTGACGGGCGCGATCCTGCTGACCTAGGTCAGTCCTTGAGCTCGACGAAGATCACGTGCGACGGCGTCTCGCCGATGTTCTCGCCGCTGTGCTCCTGCGCGTTCAGCCAGTTGACCTTGCCGGCGGGGAGGCTGACGTCGCGGCTCGTGTCGCCGTGGATCAGTCGCCGCTCGAAGGCGCTCAACGTCACCATCACGCTGTCGGGATGCCCGTGCGTCGACGTCTTCCCGCCCGGCTCGTCGCGGTATTCGAGCACGCGCACGCGCTCGTTCTCGAACACGACTCTGTACTTGTCGGGGTCTGTGACGGTCGGGTCGTCCACGCCCGCAGCCTACTCAGCGCGGCTGCTCGTAGCGCAGCTGCACGCCGCAGCTAGGTCGATTTGAGCACGTCGACGGAGACGATCGCGTCCGGGTTGATGAACCGGTCGCCGATCATCGGCCACTCGTCGGCGCGAACGTCCTCGACTTTCAGGATCGTCCTCTGCGCCAGTACGAGCGCGGCCTCGTAGGAGGGCGCGTCGCCGATGAGGATGTTCTCTCCGTCCAGCAGCCGGACCACGACGCGACGCTGGTCCAGGGGGGCCTTCCGTGAGTAGTCGCCGACAGTCTCCGGGCTGACGGGCGGCTCTCCGACGAGATCCATGCGTGTCTCCTGCGTTCGCGGCTGCCAACTGAGTATCGCCCGCTGTGGGCGAGCAGCGTCCCCCGGAAGCGGGATCGTCGTCACCCGATGCGTTACCGCTACTTTCGGCTCAGGCGGCGTTCGCTCGTCGTCGTGAGGAGATGAACGCAAACGGCACCGGCCTCCGGAAGCCGACTCCCGGGACCGATGCCGACTGGCAGTCGCGTTAGTCCTTGATGAGGACGTCGACCGAGGCGATCGAGGCGGGGCGCAGGAAGCGCCCGTCGACCTCGGGCCACTCGCCGGCGGACTCCGCCGACTTGAAGCGGCCTACGAGCTCCTTCGCCGCCTCGATGGCATCATCGCGATCGTCGAAGTCGCCGAGCTCGAGCTCCTCGCCGCCGAGCAGGCGGACGACGAGCCGCCGCGGAGTCTCGGTCGTGACCTCCGCAACCAGCCGAGCCGCAGGCGCCAGGAAGGTGGGAGTCGTCGGCACCTCGTCCGTGATCGGCGGAGACGCCGCCCCGATGAGTCCGACGGCCGCAGCCGAACCGTTCGCAATCGAATGCATGTGTCACCCCTCTCCGGCCGCCACAGGCCGGGGTCGATAACCGCAGTGGTCGCACTTTCCGCGGCCGGCGTCGCCCTCGCGTCCCTCAAGCGGGTGATCCGGCCAGAGGCGGCCCGCGGCATCAGTGCCTCGGGCCGCCATTCCCCTCTGGCGAGCTAGGAGTCTTCGCCGTCCGCCG
>JAWVCV010000232.1:0-2753 GCA_033858115.1 Gaiellaceae bacterium | reverse complement strand
CGCTGCGACGCTTCGCCCGGAGCCGCTCCTTCGACTTCGCGCTGGGACACGGCTCGCACGAGCTCACCCTCGCCGCGCGAAGTCTCGGGATCCCGAGCGCGACTGCTCACGACTACGAGTTCGCGTCCCTCCAACATCACCTCGGTCTCCGGGCGGCGACACGTGTCGTCTTCCCTGAAGCCGTCCCGGCAGAGCGTCTGGCGCGCTTCGGCGTGCGGCCCCCGAAGCTCGTCACCTACCCGGGTATCAAGGAGGAGTACTACCTCTCCGACTTCGAACCGGAGCGGGCCTCGCTCGGCGGGATCGATCCGGCGCAGGTGCTCGTCGTCGTTCGAACGCCCCCCGACGTGTCGCTGTATCACCGGCACGGGAACCCGCTGTTCGGCGGCGTGCTCGAGCGGCTCGGCCGAGACGAGTCGGTCCACGCCGTGGTCCTGCCGAGAACGTCGGAGCAGCGGCGGGCGATCCTCGAGCTCGCACTGCCGTCGCTGCACGTCCCCGAGCACGCTGTCGATGCACAGAGCCTGGTCGCGCTCGCGGACCTGGTCGTCTCGGCCGGCGGGACGATGAATCGCGAGGCCGCGGCGCTCGGCACGCCCGCTTACACGACCTTCACGGGCAGGCTAGGCGGCGTCGACGAGACGCTGATTCGGGAAGGACGCCTGGTTCAGCTGAGGAACCCGGTGGAGGTGGCGCCGCGCAAGCGCAGCGACCGCGTTCCCCGACCAGTGCGCCGCGACCCGCGGGTGCTCCTCGACCTCATGCTGCCCCCGCAGCCGGAGCGCGCTAGCGTTTCCACTCTCGAACCGCCGGTCATACCGTCTGGTTGAGGACAACATCAGGGGGGTTTACATGCACAAGCTCTACTTACGCTCGCTCGCAATCGCCGCGCTTGCGCTCGCGGCGCTCGCGGTCGCAGCGGCTTCCGGCGGCGTCGCCGCCACCACCACGCCGGCAATGCTCGAGGGCGCAGCGGCGGGCGTCGAGATCAAGCCACTGCTCAGCGTCGGCGACAAGGTCGGCGCGGACTACTTGTTCGAGACGATTCCCGACGGGATCGCGGTCTCGAATCAGGGCAAGAACGTGCACCTGTACGTGAACCACGAGACGTCGCTCGTGCCTTTCCCGGCCAACTTCAGCGACTACACGAACGCAATCGTCTCGAAGCTCGTGATCGAGAAGCGGTCGCAGAACATCCTGCGGGCGTCGACCGTGATTCCCTCGTCGGCGAACTACCAGCGCTTCTGCTCGAACTTCATCGCCGGAAAGCCGCATGGGTTCAGCCGGCAGATCCTCCTGACGAACGAGGAGGCGACCGACAACGTTAATCGCAGCGGCGAGGCGTTCCCGGCCCGCCCGGGCGCAGAGCAGGCGGGGCTTGTCGTGGCTTACGACATCAAGAACAACCGCTACCGCTCGGTCTACTCGATGGGGCGGCACAACCACGAGAACGCGGTCGCGATCCCGGGGTACAAGGTCTCCGTCATCCTCTCCGGAGACGACACCTTCAACGCTCCGGCCTCGCAGCTCTACATGTACCTGACCAAGGGAGCGAACGGGATCATGAACGACGCCGGCGCGCTCTATGGCTTCAAGTCCGACGACCCCGCGGTCAACGACTACGGCGACCTGTCGCTGACGAAGAGCACGAGCGGGACGTTCGTGCGCGTGCCGGTCGCCGTCGCGGTCGGGGACCAGAACGCGCTCGAGAACTGGTCGAACGCGAACGGGATCTTCCAGTTCATCCGGGTGGAGGACTTGGCCTACGACCGCAACACGCCGAACGTCGTCTACTTCGCCGACACGGGCGAGCCGCGGGCATTGCCGGACGCGACGACCGGCCGGCTCCGCCGAGGCCCGGCCGGCACCGCTGGGCCGTATCCGAACGGGCGGATCTTCAGGATCGAGCTGGACAAGTCCAACCCGCTGAAGGTGACGAGCCTCTCCGTGATCGTCGACGGCGACTCGAAGGGTGCCACGAGCGCCGGGGACGTCTCGCTCATTCACAATCCGGACAACGTCGAGACGACGAAGAAGGCGATCCTGTTCCAGGAGGATCCGGGCTCGCAGAATCAGTACGCGGCGAGCAACACCGCCGGGACGACGGCGCGGATCTGGAAGTACGACCTGGCCACGAAGGCGGTCACCGTCGTTGCCCGTGTGAACCAGAAGTCCCTTGACGCCAACGCCGCCCAGGGCACCTGGGAGTCGTCCGGAATCGTCGACGCGTCGGCGGCTTTCGGGCCCGAGTGGTTCTACACGAACGTGCAGGCGCACTCGGTGTTCGTGACGCAGGAGAAGCGCGGGACGACGACCTTCAAGCGCGAAGCTGGTCAGCTGCTGCTGATCAAGATCCCGGGCGCGTAGCTCAGACGGTCTCGGAGGCGGGCGCCGCGGTCGTCGCGGCGTCCGTCCCGAGATCGAGCCGCTTCGGCTCGCGCACGATCGCAGCCAGCCGGCCGACGAGCTCGAGCGTCTCGCCCGACTCCACCAGGCGCTCCAAGTCGTGGAGCTCGGCCTCGAGCCAGACCGCGTCGATCGGCGCGCGGACGAGCTGGAGGATCGCCGGGTGCTCGCTCGGGCTGACCTGCTCGGACTCCGTCCAGAGCTCCTCGTGGAGCTTCTCGCCCGGCCGCGCGCCGACCACCTGGATCGCGATGTCGCGGTCGGGCTCCTTGCCGGAGAGCCGGATCATCCTGTGCGCGAGGTCGACGATCTTCACCGGCTCGCCCATGTCGAGCACGAAGATCCGG
>JAWVCV010000231.1:0-31868 GCA_033858115.1 Gaiellaceae bacterium | reverse complement strand
GACGCGATCGCCTTCTCGACGTGCTCGCCGAGATCGTCCTTCGGCGCGCAGTACTCGTGCGGGATCCGGTAGGCGAGGACCCGCGAGCCGTCGGGAGACTCCCACCAGAAGATCGGGCTCTCGAGCGTCTTCTCGCTCGGCCCCGGCCGCAGGAAGACATAGGAGTCCACCCCGCTCTTCCGCAGGATCTGCGGGATCGAGGCGTTGTGTCCGAACGAGTCGAGGTTGGCGCCGGTTGTGGCGATGATGCCGAACTTCTCCCGCAGGTACCGCTGGCCGTAGAGCGCGTGACGCACGAACGATTCACCGGCTGGGATGTTGCAGTCCGGCTCCACCCACCAGCCACCGACGACCTGGAACCGGCCCTCCTCGATTCGAGCCCGGATCTGCTCGAACAGCTCCGGATCGCTTTCCTCCACCCACTCGAAGAAGAGGATTGAGTCGCAGGTGAAGACGAAGTCCGGGTACTCGTCCATCCGGTCGATCGCCGACTGGAAGGTCGCGCGCACCTCCTGGTAGCCCTCCGGCCACTGCCACAGCCACACCGGGTCGATGTGCGCATTGCCGATCATGTGGAGCCTCTTCATTTGCCTGCTGCCCACCGGTCGACCACGTCGATCACCACGTGGAGGAAGAAGACGTGGAGCTCCTGGATCCGCGCCGTCGACTCCGAGGGAACGACCAGAGCGTGGTCGGCATGCGCGGCCGCGGGGCCACCGTCGCCACCCCCGCCGAAGAGGACGGTCGTCGCGCCAAGCTCGCGGGCGGCGGCGAGGCCGCGCACGACGTTCGGCGAGCGTCCGCTCGTCGAGAAGCCGACCGCCATGTCGCCGGGGCGGACGAACGCGCGCACCTGACGCTCGAAGACCTCGTCGAACGAGTAGTCGTTGGCGATGCACGTGAGCGCGGCGGCATCGACGGAGAGGGACTGGGCCGGCAGCGGCCGCCGCTCGCGCTTGAAGCGCCCGACGAGCTCCTCGGCGAAGTGCTGCGCGTCCAGCGAGCTCCCGCCGTTGCCGAAGGTGTAGAGCCGGCCGTCCTGCTCGAAGACGGCGATCAGCGCCCGCGCGACCTCGTCGACCTGCGGCAGCAGCGCCTCCGCCTCCGCCGCGACGGCGAGGTGCTCGCCGAGTGCGTCCGCGCTCCCGTCAGCCATGCAGGACTGCAGCGCCGGCGGCGGCGCGCTCATACGCGATGGCCGCCGCGCCGACGACGCCCACGTGCTCTCCGAGCGCGGACTGGAGGATCTGGGCCGCCTCGCCCGCCGGCGCCATCGCCTCGGCCCGCACCCGCTTCCGGACCGGGCCGAGCAGCTGCTCGCCCGTGCCGCTGACGACCCCGCCGCCGAGCACGACCCGCTCTGGCTCGAAGAGGTTGACGATCGAGGTCAAGCCGCACGCGAGCGCGTCGGTCGTGCCCTCCCAGACCTCGACGGCGATCGCGTCGCCCGCTCTTGCCGCCGCGGCAACGTCGGAGGCGGTGGGGGCATCCAGCCCGGCCTCGCGTGCCCGCTCGACGATCGAGGTCCCCGAAACGTAGGCCTCGAGGCAACCCGCGCGACCGCAGCCGCGGCAGGGGCGCCCACCGCGATCGATGGTGACGTGACCGAGCTCGCCGCCGTTGCCGCTCGCGCCTCGGTAGAGCTTCCCGTCGATGACGATGCCCCCGCCGACCCCGGTCGAGATCGTCAGGTAGACCATGTGCCGGCTACCTGCGCCGGCGCCGTAGCGGTGCTCGCCGGCGGCGGCGGCGGTGGCGTCGTTCTCGAGCACCACCGGCAGTCGGAACGCCTCCTCGGCCATCGTCACGATCGGCACGTCGCGCCAACCCGTCAGGTGCGGCGGCGCGACGAGGACTCCCCGCGCGGTGTCGAGCGGGCCGCCGCTGCCGATCCCGACCAGGCCGACCCGCTCCCACTCGAGCCCGGCCTCGCCGACCACACGTCGGCCGAGCTCGAAGAGGCGCGCGAGCCCCGCCTCCGGCCCGTCGTCCGGCCTGGTCGACTCGACGCCGAACGAATGCACCCGGCCGGCGGCGTCGACCACGCCGGCGGCGAGCTTCGTGCCGCCGATGTCCAGGCCGAGGACGAATGCCTGGGCAGCCCCGTCCTGCCCGACGGTGGCGGGGACGCCGAGTGCCGCCATCAGCCCTTGCGCCCCTGGGTCGCGATGCCCTCGATGAAGAAGCGCTGGAAGACGGCGAAGAGGATCACCATCGGCAGCACGGTGACGACCGTGCCGGCCATGATGATCTCCCAGCGGCCCTCACCGCCGCCGCCGGCTCCCTGCTGGTCGAGGATCGTCTTCAGGCCGAGCGGCAGCGTGAAGAGCGCTGTGTCGCGCAGGTAGATCAGAGGTCCGAGCAGGTCGAACCACTTCGCCTGCAGCTCGAAGATGACGACGACGATCAGCGCCGGCTTCGCGAGCGGCAGCGCAATCCGGCGGAACATCGAGAAGTAACCGTCGCCGTCGATGCGCGCAGCCTCGAACAGATCGCGCGGGATGCCGAGGAAGAACTGCCGCAGGAGAAAGATGTAGAACGCGCTGCCGAAAAGGTTCGGCACCCAGAGCGGGTACTGGGTGTTGACGCCGATGTCCGGCAGGAACGAGAGGCTGCCCGACTCGGCCGTCAGCTTCGTGATCTCGTTCCAGATCAGGTAGACGGGAATCATCGTCACGGCGCCCGGCAGCATCATCGTCGCGAGGATGAGCGCGAAGAGCGCGTTGCGGCCCGGGAAGCGAAAGTAAGAGAAGGCGAACGCGACGATCGCGCTCGAGAACGCGACGAGCAGCGCCGCGAGGAGGCCGATCCAGACGCTGTTCCACACCCACGTCAGCACCGGCAGGTCGGGCAGCGCGAAGAGCCGCTCGTCGCCGCCCACGGGAGACGGGTCGCCGGTGTAGTTCCATGCCCACTGGTCCGGGATCAGCTTGTTGTCGAACACGTCCCCCTGGGGCTTCAGCGACGCGCTGATCAGCCAGAGGAACGGGTAGACCGCGAGCACCGAGATCCCGGTGAGCAGGAGCACGAACGGGAGCGACTTCAGCCGGCTGAAGCGCGGCCCCTCGCCACGGCCGCGGGCGAGCAGGCGGCCGAGCAGCCCGTGCGGGATCCGCGGCGAGACGACTCCGGCGCCGGCGGTCGGCAGATTGTCCGGGGCCCCGGCGCTCACTTCTCACCCTGGTAGAAGACGAAGCGGCGGCTGAACAGGAATTGCGCGCCGGTGACGACCATGATCAACGCGAACAAGAGCCAGGCCATCGCCGACGCGAAGCCCATGTTGAAGAACTCGAACGCCTGCCGGAACAGGTAGACGACGTTCATCAGCGCGGCGTCGGGCGCCTCGGCGCCGGTGGAGCCGGCCCCGAAGTAGGCGGTGTAGACCTCCGTGAAGGTCTGCAGGCCGGCGATCGTGAGCACGATGAAGGTGAAGAAGAGCGCCGGGCTGATCATCGGCAGGGTGATGTTGACGAAGCGCCGCCAGGGGCCTGCGCCGTCGATCGCGGCCGCCTCGTAGAGGTGCGCGGGCACGGCCTTCAGCGCCGCGAGGTAGATCACCATCGTCCCGCCCACGGTCCAGACGCTCATGATCGCCAGGCTCGGCTTGATCCACGCCGGGTCCGTCGTCCAGAACGGCCCCGGGATGCCGATGAACCCGAGCGCCCGGTTGACGACGCCGACGGAGCCGTTGAAGAGAACGAGGAGGAGGATCCCGATCGCCACGGGCGGGGTGATGTCCGGCAGGTAGAAGACGGTGCGGAAGAAGCCCGCCGCGAAGGCGAGCCGCGCCAGGATCAGCGCCAGCCCGAGCGCGACCGCCATCTTCGCCGGCACGGTCATGAGCGTGTAGACGAACGTGTTCTGGAGCGACGTCGCGATCTTGGGGTCCGACAGGAGCTCACGATAGTTGTCCAGGCCGACGCGGCTCGTCGGCTCGAAGCCGGCGATCTGCTCGACGCCGTAGTCGGTGAACGAGAAGTACAGGCTCGCGACCATCGGGCCGGCCGTGAGCGCGAGGAACCCGATCACCCACGGCAGGATGAAGAGGTAGGCAGTCCAGGTCTCCCGCTCACGGAAACCGGACGCCCAGCGACGGGCCCTCGAGGGAGGGCCCGTCGCTGTGTTGCCGGCGACGCTCGCCAACTGCGCCGCTGCTACTTCGCTTTGTCGATCGCGGCCTGAGCTTCGCGCTGGGCCTGGTCGAGCGCCTGGCGCGGGGTCTGCCGTCCTTCGAGCACGCGGTTGATCGCGTCTGTCCACGCCAGCTTGAACTCGGTGCTGGCAGGCGACAGCGGCACTGCGAACGCGTACCGGGGGGCACGAACGAGGAGCGCGACGGCGTCGTCGAAGTCCTTGTTGCCGATCGGCTGGTAGATGTCCTCGTAGATCTTCACGTCGGCCTGGGTGTTGGCCGTGTAGAGGCCGGTGAAGGCGCGACCCTGCCGCTTGCGCAGGTCGAACCGCGACTTGGCCACCGTCCGCCAGGAGTCGACCGACTGCAAGGCCTTGATGTACTTGCAGGCGAGGCCCGGGTTCTTCGAGCCGCGCGGGATCGCCCAGGCGTTGCCGCTCAGCATCGTCAGCGGGCCGCCCTTGCGGTTCGTGAAGTACTTCGCCGTGAAGTTCACCTTGTTGCCGTCGGCGAGCACCTGGTAGTAGAAGCTCTCCATCGGCCACGCGCCGACCTGGTCGGCGGCAACCTGGTTGTTGCGGCCGAAGAAGTCCCACGTGTCGCGGAAGGCCTTGAACTTGTTCCAGCCGCCGTGGTCGTTGATCAGGCCGACGGTGTACGCCAGCGCGGCGACTGCCTCACGGCTGTTCAGCTGGGCCTTCAGCCCGTCCTTCGAGATCAGGTCCTTGCCGAACCACTTGACCCAGAGGGGGAAGAACTCGGGGATCTTCGGATCGAAGCCGATCCGCGTCAGCCGGCCGTTCTCGACCTTCAGCAGCTTCTTGTTCGCCTGCTTGAGCCGCTTCCAGTTCGTCGTCTGGATGTCGGCGGTGTTGACGCCGGCCTTGGCCAGGGCGTCGTTGTTGACGATGATCGTGATCTGGTTCGTGAACTCGGGCAGGCCGTAGAGCTGGCCCTTGTACGTCACCTCGGCGAGTGCCGCCTGGCGATATGCCTTGCGGTCGATCTTCTCCGCGTTCAGGCAGTTCCCGAGCGGGACGAGCGCGTTGCGCGCCGCATACGTGCCGATGTCGCCGCGCCCCATGTGGACGAGGTCCGGGATGTCGCGGGCGGCGAGGCGCGCGAGGAACGCCTGGTTGTTGAACCCACTCACCGGGTTGTTGACCGTGACGCCGAGATCGCGCATCACCTTGTTCGCGATGTCGAGCCGGCCCTGCGCGACGTCGTCGCGGCCGCCCAGGCCGTAGATCTCGAGCGTCGTCGCCTGCGTCGCCGTGTAACCCGCAAGCTCGTCGGGCTTCGCGCTCGCAGAGCCCGCCGCCACCATGCACACCACGGATCCGGCCACGACCAGCGCCGTCTTGCTCCAGCGTTTCACCATTTGTGCCCTCCAGGCTGATGAGGTACCAAGACCCCATAAAACGTCGTGTGTGTGAGAACGTAACCACACTGTGAGACGCGAAGCAAGCAAATTGGTTGGCGGGGTCGCAGGATTGCTCCTGGCGGGCTGCGGAGGCGGCGGAGACGGAGCCGATTTCCGCAATCCCGTGTACGGCGCCGACTTCCCCGACCCGTTCGTGCTCCGCGACGGGAAGAGGTTTTACGCCTACGGCACGAACGCCGGCGGCAGCGAGGTGCAGACGCTCACCTCGGACGATCTCGTCCACTGGAAGCCGGGCGCGGACGCGTTGCCCGACGTGGGAGCGTGGGCGTACCCGGGGAAGACGTGGGCTCCGGAGGTGCTCGCGCGGGAGGACGGAACCTACCTCCTCTACTACACGGCGAACGGCGGCGGCCAGTGCGTCGGCCGCGCAGTCGCCGACGACCCGGGCGGCCCGTTCGTCGACCGCTGGCGCGGGCCACTCGTCTGCCAGCGCTCCGAGGGCGGGTCGATCGACGCGAGCCCGTTTCGCGACGACGACGGCTCGCTCTACCTCTACTGGAAGAACGACGGCAACGCGATCGGCCACACGACGTGGATCTGGGGTCAGCGCCTCTCGCCAGACGGGACGCAGCTCGTCGGCGCGCCGACAAAGCTCGTCTCGAACGACCGGGGCTGGGAGGGCGGCGTCGTCGAGGCGCCGACGATGTGGCTCGAGCACGGCCGACGTTTCCTTTTCTTCTCGGCCGAGGCATATGACGGCGAGGCCTACGCGGTCGGATACGCGACCTGCGCCGGCCCGCTCGGCCCGTGCGAGGACGCGCCGGAGAACCCGATCCTGAAGACGGCCTGCGACGCGCGCGGACCCGGACACCAGGCGCTCGTCCACGACGGCGGGGGCGGGACGTGGATCGCCTATCACGCGTGGGACGCGACGTTCGAGCGGCGGGTGCTGTGGCTCGACCGCATCCACTGGGACGACGGGAAGCCGGTGGTCGAGGGGCCAACCTGCACGGCGCAGCAGCAGCCGCGGTGACCGGGCACCCACTGCCCCAGGCCGCTCGCGACGAGTGGACGAGCCTCGACGGGCGTTGGGAGGTGGAGCTGGGCGGGCGGTGGCGGACGATCGTGGTGCCGTTCGCCTTCGAGGCGGCGCTCTCGGAGATCGGCGCCGGCGGCGAGGTCCACGAGCGGATCCGCTACCGGCGGCGCTTCGCGGTGCCCGACGCCTGGCGCGGACGTCGCATCCTGCTGCGTTTCGGCGCCGTCGACTGGCGCGCGACCGTGCTCGTCGACGGCCGCGCGGCGGCCAGGCACGAGGGCGGCTACGGGCACTTCACCGTCGACCTCGGCGCGATCGCCGGCGCGCACGAGCTCGTCGTCGAGGTGGAGGATCCCGCCGACGACGCGGCGGGCCAGCCGAAGGGCAAGCAGCGGGGGAGCCACGGGATCTGGTACACGCGGACGACCGGGATCTGGCGGAGCGTGTGGCTCGAGGCGGTGCCGGACGAGTACATCGCGGACGCCTCGCTGCGGGCGGCGGCTGACGGCACCGTCACCGCCGCGTCGGGGGTGGAGGTGACCGTGGTCGGGCTCGACGGGGCGCCACGGCTCTGGACCCCGGACGACCCGTTCCTCTACGACGTCGAGCTTCGCCTCGGCGACGACCTCGTCCGGTCGTACGCCGGGTTCCGGACGATCGAGCGCGACGGCCGCGTATTACTCCTGAACGGCGAGCCCCTGCGGATCGCCGGCGTGCTCGACCAGGGCTTCTGGCCGGACGGCATCTACACGGCGCCGGACGAGGCGAGCTTGCGCGCGGACGTCGAGGCCGCGAAGGCGCTCGGCTTCAACCTCGCGCGCAAGCACGTGAAGGTGGAGGACCCGCGCTGGTATGCCTGGTGCGACCGGCTCGGCCTGCTCGTCGCGCAGGACATGCCGAGCAGCCACGACCTCTCGTCAGAGCCGGCGCGCGCCGGGTTCCGCCGCGAGTGGCTGGAGATCGTCGCGCAGCTCGCCGGCCACCCTTCGGTCGCCGTCTGGATCCCGATCAACGAGGACTGGGGTGAGCCGCCGCCCGAGTTCCAGCGCTCGCTGGCGGCAGCGACGCGACGCGCCGACCCGACGCGCCTCGTGATCGACGCCTCGGGCTGGAAGCAGCTCGAGGACACCGATCTCGTCGACGTCCACGACTACGGCGCCGAGTTGACGAAGCACGTCGGCGCCCGCAGCGACCTCCCGCTCTGGTTCGGCGAGTGCGGCGGGCTCTCCGTCGGAACCGGCGACTTCGCGTACCGCCACGTCGACGACCTCCCCGCGGGGTACCGCCGCACCGTCGAGCAGATCCCGGCGGACGTCGCAGGGTTCGTCTGGACGCAGCTGACAGACGTCGAGGGCGAGCAGAACGGCCTCCTCACCCACGATCGCCGGTTCAAATGCGACCCTGAGGCGATCCGCGCCCTCAACGAGGAGTTCCGCCGCCGGTGAGGCGGCTAGCCGAGTACCTGCGCGCGCGCACGGCGCTGCGGCTGAAGATCTTGCGGCTCCTACACGCCGCCGGGCCGCGCCTGCTCGTCGGAGGATTCGCGCTCCACGTGCTCACCGGCCTCGCCCCCGTCGCCTTCATCGTGGCCACGAGCACCGTCGTCGGCCGTGTTCCCGGGGCTGTCGGAGCGGGGCTGGGCTCGCCGGAGTGGCGGTCGCTGCGGAACGCGCTGCTCGTCGCCGGCGCGCTCTTCGTCCTCCAGCAGCTCTCGTGGCCGTTTCAGTGGGCCCTCGGGGAGATGATCACGTGGCGCGTCGACGACACGGTGCGCGAGCGCGTGGCCGCGGCGTCGTTCGAGCCGGTCGGGATCGCCGCGCTCGAGGACCCGGAGACGCTCGACCAGCTGGCGGAGATCGCCGACCCGAACCGCGGCGTCGGCTTCTCGCCAGGCGGCGCCTGCGCCGGAATGCTGGCGCTCGTCTCGCGCTACGTCGAGTGGAGCGTCGCCTCGATCTTCCTCGCGATCGCCTACACGTGGTGGGCAGGCGTGGCCGCTGCGCTCGGAGCGCTCGCCGTCCGCTTCGGCATCCGCTCCGGGGTCGGCCGGCTGGGAGAGTTCGAGGGCCGGTTCGCACCCGAGCGCAGGCGGCGCGACTACTACCGCGACCTCCTCGCGACGGCGGGCGCCGCCAAGGAGGCGCGCGTCTTCGGCCTCGTCGGCTGGCTGCGTGACCGCTACGAGTCGTCCGCGCTCGGCGCGGTGCAACCGGTGTGGCGCGCGCGGCGGCGGATCGTCTACGTGCCCTTCCTCGTCTCGGTCCCCGCCTGGCTGGTGCTGGGAGGCGCGGCGGCGATCGGCGCGGCGCGCGCGGGGGCGGCCGGGGAGCTGACGCTCGGCGAGCTCGCGTTCTCGCTGCAGGCGATCGTCCTGATCAGCGGCTTCGGCACGTTCTTCTGGCAGTCCGACTGGCAGACCGAGCACGGAATGCGGATGTACGACGCCGTCGAGCGCTTCGAGGCGGCCGCCCTCCGCTCGACGGAGCCCCCGAAGGCGGATCCCGAGGGAAGGCCGCGCACGGAGATCCGCTTCGAGCGCGTGAGCTTCGGCTACGACGACGGCTCGCTGCCGGTGCTCCGCAACCTCGAGCTCACGATTCCCGCCGGACGATCGCTCGCGATCGTCGGGCTCAACGGCGCCGGCAAGACGACGCTCGTGAAGCTGCTCGCGCGCCTGTACGAGCCGCAGTCCGGCCGCATCACCGTCGACGGCGTCGACATCCGCGACTTCGAACCTGCCGCCTGGCGCCGCCGCCTGGGCGCGATCTTCCAGGACTTCGTCCACTACGACCTGCCGGTGCGCGACAACGTCGGCTTCGGCGCCCCGGAGCTGCTGGACGACGACGAGCGCGTGCGGTCGGCCCTTTCCCGAGCGGGCGGGCTCGCCCTGGTCGAGGCGCTGCCGCACGGCCTCGACACGGTGCTCTCCCGCGAGTACGAGGACGGAGCGGAGCTGTCCGGCGGCCAGTGGCAGCGAATCGCGATCGCGCGGGCGCTGATGGCGGTCGAGGGCGGCGCGAGCGTGCTCGTGCTCGACGAGCCGACCGCCAACCTCGACGTGCGAGCGGAGGCCGAGTTCTTCGACCAGTTCCTCGAGCTGACGCGCGGCGTGACGACGATCCTGATCTCGCATCGCTTCTCCTCCGTGCGTCGCGCCGACCGGATCGTGGTGCTCGAGGAGGGCGCCGTCGTGGAGGACGGCACGCACGCCGAGCTCGTCGCTCGGGGCGGCCGGTACGCGGAGCTGTTCCGCCTCCAGGCGGAGCGGTTCGCAGGAGGAGCGACCGGATGAGGGACTTCCTCGCCGGCTTCGGCGCGATCCTCCGCAGCGGCTGGCGCGCGAGCCCGCGACGCCTGCTCGGGCTCGCTGCGCTGAACCTGCTCCAGTACCTGAGCTGGCCGCTTGCGCCCGTCGCGCTCAAGTACGTCACCGACGCGGTGGTCGAGCGCGATGTGAGGACGGCGACGATCGCGGCCGCGTTCCTCCCCGTCCTCGCGCTGCTGAACCAGGTCGCCGGCCACGTGGCACACGTGCTGTGGGTGGAGGTGTCGGACCTGAACGTTGCGCAGGTCAACAGCGAGCTTGGGGCGCTGAGTCAGGGATCTCGTGGGCTCGAGCATCACGAGCGTCCCGATTTCGCCGACCGGATCGAGCTGCTTCGGACCGCCGGGAACCCGCTCTACATGTCCGTTCGCACCGCAGTCGACAGCATCGGGCGCGCGATCCAGCTCGTGGTCACCGTCGTCATGCTGGCGCTGCTCGAGCCGCTGCTGCTGCTGCTCCTCGCCTTCGCGATCCCGCCGCTCGTCGCCTCCCGCTGGGCGTTTCGCCGGTTCCTGGCCGCCGTGTGGGGCGACCTGGAGCGATCGCGGCGCGCGACGCACCTGCTCGATCTGGCGATCCGCGCCGACGCCGCGAAGGAGATCAGGGTCTTCGGCCTCGAGCGCGAGCTGCGGACACGGCTGCGGGACAGTCGCGAGGACCTGCGTCGACGCCGGTTCAAAGCCGAGACCACGGGGGTGGCCGTGATGTCGGTGGGGCAGCTCGTCTTCGCGCTCGGCTACGTCTTTGGGCTTCTCTTCGTCGTGCGCGGGGCGATCGACGGCGAGCACACAGCGGGCGACGTCGTCCTCGCGTTCACACTCGCGGCGCAGACGAACGCGCTCGTCTACGAGATCGTCGGCACGACGATGTTCCTCCAGCGCGGCGCGGAGGCGATGAGGCGCCTGACGTGGCTGCGGCGGCTCGTCGCGCACCTCTATCCGCCGGACTCCGCAGTCGCGGACGTGCCGAGCCGGCTCGACGGCACCGTCCGCTTCGAGGGCGTGTCGTTCCGCTACCCCGGCACCGACGCCGACGTGCTCACGGACGTCGACCTCGAGGTTCCGGCGGGGTCGACCATCGCCTTCGTCGGCGAGAACGGAGCCGGCAAGTCCACCCTTGTCAAGCTGCTCTGCCGCTTCTACGAGCCGACGAGCGGCCGGATCCTCATCGACGGCGTCGACCTGTCCACGCTGCCCGCTGCAGCGTGGCGCGAGCAGATCGCCGCAGGGTTCCAGGACTTCGTCCGCTTCGAGCTGGTGGCGCAGGAGAGCATCGGCGTCGGCGACCTGCCGCTCGTCGCAGACCGCGACGCCGTGGCGGCGGCCGTCGAGCGCGCAGCAGCAGCCGACGTGGTCGAACGACTGCCCGACGGGCTCGAGACGCAGCTCGGGAAGACGCACACCGACGGGGCCGAGCTCTCGGGGGGCCAGTGGCAGAAGGTCGCCCTGGCCCGCGCGATGATGCGCGAACGGCCGCTGCTCCTGATCCTCGACGAGCCGACCTCCGCGCTCGACGCCCACGCCGAGCACGAGCTCTTCGAGCGCTATGCGGAGTCGGCTCGGGCGGTCGCGCGCGCGACCGGGGCGATCGCCGTCTTCGTCTCCCATCGCTTTTCGACCGTGCGGATGGCCGACCTGATCGTCGTCGTCGCGGAGGGGAGAGTGGTCGAGCGCGGTAGCCACGAGGAGCTGGTGGCGCGGGGCGGGGTCTACGCCGAGCTGTTCGCGCTGCAGGCCGCGGCTTACGGCTGAGCCGGCGCCGCCGTCGAGCCGCGCACGACCAGCGTCGGCTCCAGGATCTCGACCGCTCGCGCGCACGTCGCGTCTTCCGCCCGGCGGAGCAGGAGCTGCGCCGCTCTCCGCCCCATCTCGAAGGTCGGCTGCGCGACCGCGGTGATCCCGGGCTCGACCATCGCCATCCACGTCACGTCGTCGAAGCCTACGAGCGAGACGTCGCGCGGCAGGTGGAGCCCCAGGCGGCGCAGGACGTGCCACGCGTGCTCGGCGAGCGTGTTGTTGGCGGCGAAGATCGCCGTCGGCCGCTGGTGCTCGAGCAGCGCCTCGATCCGCTCCTCGGCGTCGGGGGCCTGGAACGCGACTGCGAGGATCAGCCGCTCGTCGACGGGCACGCCGTGCTCGTCGTGGGCTGCGACGTAGCCCTGGAGGCGGCCGGCGTCGCTCGTCCAGTCGGTGTCGGCGACGAGGAGGGCGATGCGGCGGTGGCCGAGCTCGAGCAGGTGGCGGGTCGCCTCGCGGCCACCTCGCTCGTTGTCGAGCACGACCGCGTCGCACGCCACGTCCGCGAGCCGGCGGTCGACCTCCACGACGTCGACGCCGTTCTGGGAGAGCAGCGCCGCCGCCGCCCTGTCGGCCGGCGTGATGATCACGCCGGCGGCCCGCATCGCGAGGAAGGTTCGCGCGCAGGCCAGCTCCTGGGACTCGTCGCTGTTGTCGGAGACGACGATCATCTGGTAATCAGCCTCGCGCAGTGTCAGCTCGATCCCGGCGGCAAGGTTGGCGTAGAACTGGTTGCCGAGGTCGGACACGGCGACCCCGACGACGCGGCTCGTCCGCTGCTTCAGGGTCCGGGCGGACGCGTTCGGGACATAGCCGAGCCGCTCGGCCGCCTCGCGCAGCCGTGCCCGGGCCTCCGCCGAGACGTAGCCGCGGCCGGAGAGGGCCCGCGACGCGGTCGAGGGCGAGGTGCCCGCCTCGCGGGCGATGTCGGCGAGCGTGATCTGGCTCTGGATCATGGGCGCATCGACTGCCAACGATCCCACACGGAGCGGAGCAAGTGGTAGTCCTCGGGCTCGAGCGGCTCGCCGGTGGCGTCGACGTGGGTGGCGTAGTAGAGCGAGGGGACCCCGAGCTCCGGCTTGACGGCGAGGTACTCCCGCCAGGCCGCCAGGCTGGGGACCCGCCAGTCGTCGGTGTCGATCAGCAGCTCGGGAACCGCCGACCTCGTCACGTCCGCCCGGAAGCGCATCTGCGGCACCACCGAGTCGTGGCCGCCGATCATGTCGTTCAGGCGAATCATGTCCGCCACGTCGGCGAAGGCCGGGTGCGGCGCCTGCGTGATGATCAGCGCGTCCGGCTTTGCCGCCTTCGCGGCCGCATAGACGACGGCGAGCAACTCGTGCAGAAGCGCGATCCCCCAGCCGGCGCCGTGCACCTCGAGCGCTCGGCCGCTCGGCGTGCGCGCGGTGAAGTCGATCTTGAGGCCGTCGGCGTCGAGCCCTTCGCGGCCGAGCAGCTGCGAGAGCTGGCGCGCGAGCTCCTCGCGCGTGGCGGGGTTCGTCGGATCGACCGCGACCGGCGCCCCGTCGGGATTGCGCACGCAGAGCTCCGGCGGCAGCCCCTCCGGATCCCACGCCTTCCACCAGAGGAGCACGCGCTGTCCGCGCTCGTGCCGTTGGGCGATCCAGCCCTTCAAGTCGGGCCACTTGCCCGCGTCGGGCTCGTTCGTGCCGTAGGCCGTCTGCCACTTGTCGTCCAGCACGATCGTCCCTGGCACGAGCTGCTCGCGCTCGAGCTCTTCGAGGAAGCCGTCGTAGTTGGCCTCCGTCGCCTGTGCCATCGCCGAGACGCCCGACATCTCGTAGAGGTGGAACTGCGCGCCCCAGCCGCAGAAGATCGGCTCCGACCACCACTGCGGGCGCTCGCGGTCCTCGACCGGCGGCGCGGCGCCGCGCGCGACCAGATCGTCGCGGTGGCGGCTGAGGCCGGTGTACGGGTCCGGCACGCGCGGCGTGAAGACGAGCGCGGGGGCCTCGAAGTCGCCGTCGACGGTCGTGTGCCCCTCGTACTCGAAGCGCAGGTGGAAGCCGCCATCGCGGGGGGCGTAGCCCACCTCGACGAAGGTCAGCTCCTCCACGGGCGCGACGACGCCCAGGTCGAGCCACTCCCGCTCGTCTTCTTCAGCCCAGGCGAAGTAGAGCGGCGCGGGTGTGAAGAACCAATGGTGGCGGCCGGGCTCTCCGTCGCCGGTGACGCCGATCACTGCAGGCTCGAACGCAGGGCGAATTCCCGTCGGATGGGCGGGATTGGCGCAAAAGAGCTTCGTCAGCAGGCCGACCGCGTAGCCGCTCGGCAGCCAGCCGGTCGGCCGTTCCGGGAGCAGCGAGCGCAGGGCGAGGAGGCTGACGTCGGTCAGCTCGCCGCTGCCGGAGACGGACGCCCGCAGCTCGACCTGCTCGGAGGAGCAGTCGATCGTGACGGTCGCGCGCTCCCAGCGCGTCGAGCGCCGCTCGATCACGATCCGTGAGCCGTCGAGCCGCGGCGGCGACACCTCGAGCGTCTCGTCCCAGCCTTCGGCCGTGTCGAAGGCGGCCCCCGGGCGCAGCGTCAGCCACGCTCCCCCGTCCGGGGGCCCGAGTGTCGCCTTCAACCCGTCGGCCGAGACCTCGAGCCGGTACTTGGCCGTCTCGATCACGACCGGATCGCTCATACGACGTCCACCAGCGCCTCGGCCTGCTGCCCGAAGGGCGTCCCGCCCACGGTCAGGTCGGCCGCGATCCGCGCGCGCCGCACCGGGTCGACGCCGGCGAGCGCCAGCTCGAACCCGACCGTGGCCTCGCCGAGCGGCGCGAGCTCGACCTGCTGCGCATCGGGCTCCGGCCAGCCGGCCGCCACGACGAGCCGGACGGTCGCCCGCTCCGGCCGGTCGAACGGGTTCCGCACGGCGACGTGGAGCGCGAGCGTCTCCCCCGCCGGCACCGTCGAGCGGTAGGGCTCGATCCGCGCTCCGAAGCCCTCGGCGCCGAAGTCGACTTCCTCGGGAAGCAGCTCGCGGTGCAGCTCCTCGAGGCGCTCGGCGTCCGCCTGCAGCCGGTCGAGCCACTCCTCCGTGACCTCCTGCGGCGGCCAGTGGCCTCCGAGGAGGAGATCCGGTGACAGCGACCGGTACAGCTCGGCCGCGCGGACGAAGTCGCCGACGCGATAGCGGTTGCGGTACTGGTAGTTGAGGATCGCCCGCTCGGAGCCCGTCGTCTGCTGATCGCCCGTCGCCAGCACCTGCTTGCCGTCGGCGTGGAAGCCGATCGCGGCGGCGTAGAGCGTGTGGCCGGGGAGGGCGTGCACGGTCAGCGGGTACTCGTGCCAGGAAGCAGCCGAGTCGAACGACAGGACCCGGTCGACGCGAATCGGCTCGTGCCAGAGGCAGGGGAGGTCGTAGCGCACCGGGTCCTCGAGGATCGGCGCCACGTTCTCGGGTGCCCACACCTCCGTGCCCTCGACGTCGCGGAGCAGGTTCAGCCCGGCCACGTGGTCGTCGTGGTAGTGCGTGACGACGACGGCGTCGATGCGCTCGACCCCGTGGTCCCGCTTCAGCGCCTCGATCGACCAGAGGAGCGGGCGGCGCGCGGTGCGCTCGGTCACCGGCGTCAGGCCGGTGGCGACGTCGTAGCCGAAGTCGATCAGGAGCGCCTCGCCCGTCTCCGAGAGCAGCGCGTAGCTGTTCGCAAAGCTCGTCCGGTTCCGGAGGAGATGCGGCGTGAGCGGCGCCCAGGGAGTGCGTCGCATGTCGGCCAGCGGCCACGGATCCTCGACCCGCAGCCGCGCCACCTCCTCGATCCGCTCGGCCGCCCGGGAGAGCGTCGGCCGGGGATCCTCGACGGGGTCGCCGTGCGACGGCAGGAGCAGGTCCGGCGCCTCGCCGGCCAGCACGCCGCACGAGAAGAACGTGGCGGCGAGGCCCTCGATGCCGCTGTACGTCCACTGGGTCGCCGCGAGCGACCAGACCCGGCCGTCGCCGTGCACGAGGTCGCCCGAGAACGCCAGCCGGCGGCCGTCGACCTCCACGAGATAGGTCACCGACCCGACCGTGTGCCCGGGCGTCGGCAGCGCGTACGCCTCGACGTGGCCGTAGCGCCTACGCTTGTACTCCGTCACCGCACCCGCCACCGGCACCTGCTGGAGCAGCGAGAAGCGGTCCTGGCGCAGGTCGTAGTCGTGGTCGAGCTGCCGCGTTTCCCAGCGGCGGTCGATGCCGTCGATCAGCTCGCGCTCGAGCGGCGGCACCCAGATGCTCGCGCCGGCGGCCTCTGCGCGCGCCAGGCCCTGGACCTGGTCGCGGTGGTGGTGGGTGACGAGGACGTCGGTGACGCGGTCGACGCCGAGCTCCGCGAGGCGGTCCAGCACGCCTCCATTGCCGAAGTCGATGAGCACCGCGTCGCCCGCCCGGACGAGCACGTAGACGTTGCACGTGTCCCGAAAGCGCGCGACTCCGGGTGCGACCTGCTCGATTGGGCTCTGTCCGTTCACGTGTGACAACGATTGCATCTTCTCCGGCCGAGGCGGTAGATTCCAGCCCGTGGGCCAGATCGTCCTCGAAGACGTTCGCAAGGAATTCGGCTCCGGAGTCGTGGCGGTCGACGACGTCAGCCTCCGGATCGAGGACGGGGAGTTCATGGTCCTCGTCGGGCCCTCGGGGTGCGGGAAGACGACGCTGCTCCGCTCGATCGGGGGCCTCGAGCCGGTGACCGGGGGGCGGATCCAGATCGGCGACCGCGACGTGACGAAGCTGGCGCCGGCGAAGCGCGACGTCGCGATGGTCTTCCAGAACTACGCGCTCTACCCGCACATGACCGTGCGCAAGAACCTCGGCTACGGCCTCCGCGTCCGCAAGACGCCGAAGCAGGACGCGGCCCGGAGGATCGCGGAGGTCGCGCGGATGCTCGGGCTGCAGGACCTGCTCGACCGCCGCCCCGGACAGCTCTCGGGAGGGCAGCAGCAGCGCGTGGCCATGGGCCGCGCCATCGTCCGGGAGCCGGCCGCGTTCCTGATGGACGAGCCGCTCTCGAACCTCGACGCCAAGCTGCGCGTCGGCATGCGGACGTCGCTGCAGCAGCTGCACCGGCGCCTCGGAACGACGACCGTCTACGTCACCCACGACCAGGTCGAGGCGATGACGCTCGGCCAGCGCGTGGCCGTGATGCAGGAGGGCCGCCTGCAGCAGGTGGACGCGCCGCAACGGCTGTACGAGGACCCCGCGAACCTCTTCGTCGCCGCGTTCATCGGCTCGCCGGCGATGAACCTGATCGAGACGAGCGTCGGTGGGGACTCGGTCGGCCTGGGCGGGCACGTGGTCCCGCTCGACCGCGAGCGGCGCCCGCGGTTCGCACGCGACGGACACGCGATCGTCGGGATCCGCCCGGAGGCGTTCGAAGATGCCGCTTTCGCCGCTTCGGGACTCCCGCAGATCGAGGTGCGGGTCGAGGTGATCGAGGAGCTGGGCTCGGACGCCCACCTCTTCTTCCAGCTCGAGGGCGCGAAGGCCGTGGTCGTCGCCGAGGCGGTCCAGGACGAGGACGGCGAGGACGCCAGCCTGCTCGCCGACAGCTCCGACGAGCTCTTCACGGCGCGGGTCGACGCACGCACGAAGGCGCGTGTCGGCGACACCATCCGGCTCGCTGTCGACCCGTCGCGCTTCTACTTCTTCTCCCCCGAGACGGGCGAGAGCCTGCTCCGCCCCGCGGCATAGCCCGGGCTTGATCCGCCACCTCGAGTACACCCGCGCCCGCCTGGCGCAGACGTCGGAGCGCCTGCGGGCGCTTATCTGGCCCGAGACGCGGCCGCTCGACGACCTCCTCGTCGGGGGGCCTGTCGATCGGATCTCGTTCGAAGACGCGCAGAGCCTCGACTACAGGCCCGCCGAGCTCGGGGAGCGCTTCGGTCCGCTCTGGGCCACCCACTGGTTCCGGGCGCGCGCGACGGTGCCCGAGGAGTGGGCCGGGCGGCGGGTCGAGCTACTCTGGGACTCCTCCAGCGAGGCGACGCTCTGGCTGGACGGCGTTCCCGTCCAGGGGCTCAACCGCCACCATGCGGAGGCGGTGCTGCAGGAGCGAGGAGCGGCCGGCGAGATCGGCTTTGCCGTCGAGATGGCGTGCAACGGCATGTTCGGGCGGCAGGACGCCGCCTTCGAGCTGCAGCGCGCCGAGATCGGCGTGCTCGATCCGGACGCCTTGAAGCGCTATTTCGACTTCGAGACGCTGCGCGCGCTCGAGGCGGGCGAGGGCCTCGACCCGAGCCTCTCCGGGAGGCTGCGCGAGGGTCTGGAGCGCTTTTGCGACAACTTCGACGACCGGGAGCTGACGGCGCTGTACGAGAACGTGAACGGCTCGCATGCCCACGAGCTCGCGGCGATCGGCCACGCGCATCTCGATACGGCGTGGCTGTGGCCGCTCGCGGAGAGCCGGCGCAAGGCGGTGCGGAGCTTCTCGACCCAGGTCGGCCTGATGGACGAGTATCCGGAGTACCGCTTCGCCTGCTCCCAGGCCGTCCACTACGAGTGGATCAAGGAGCAGCGTCCGGAGCTCTGGCAGCGGATCCGCGAGAAGGTGGACGGCGGCCAGTTCGTCCCGGTCGGCGGCAGTTGGGTCGAGCCGGACTGCAACCTCCCCTCCGGCGAGGCGCTGCTGCGGCACTTCCTCCACGGGCAGCGGTTCTTCGAGCGCGAGCTCGGCCGGCGCTGCCGCGAGTTCTGGAGCCCGGACGCGTTCGGCTACAACGGCCAGCTGCCGCAGCTCCTCAACCACGTCGGCATCACCCGCTTCCTCACCCAGAAGCTCTCCTGGAACCGCTTCAACCGGCCCGATCAGCACACCTTCGTCTGGGAGGGCGTCGACGGGTCGCGCGTGCTCGGCCACTTTCCGCCCGCGGACACGTACTCGAGCGACGCGACCGTGCCCGACCTCTTGCGAACGGCGCGCGAGTACCGAGACCACGACAACTCGCGGACGTCGCTGCTCGTCTTCGGGTACGGCGACGGCGGCGGCGGCCCGTCTCGGGCGATGCTCGAGACACTGCGCCGGGCGCGCGACCTCCAGGGACTACCGCGGACGCGGATCGCGAGCAGCGACGAGTTCTTCGAGGCGCTGGAAGCGGAGCCGGGCGAGCGGCCTGTGGTCGTCGGCGAGCTCTACTTCGAATACCACCGCGGCGTCTACACGACTCAGGCTCGGACGAAGCGGCTCAACCGCCGCGCCGAGCAGGCGCTGCACGACGCGGAGTTCCTGTCCGTGCTCCGCGGTGGCGACTATCCCCGCCCCGAGCTCGACCGCCTTTGGAAGCTCCTGCTCCTGAACCAGTTCCACGACATCCTTCCCGGCTCCTCGATCCGGCTCGTGCACGAGCAGTCGGAGCGCGAGCTCGCCGAGGTCGTCGCGGGAGCCGACGCGCTCGTGGGCGAGGGCGAGACGCCTGTGAACACCACCGGCTTCGCCCGTCGCGAGGTCGCTGCGCGGCCGGACGGACGTCTCGTCTTCGTCGAGGCGCCCCCCTACGCCCCCGGCACGGTCGTGCCGCCCCCGGAGGAGCTTGTGTTGAAACAACACAATCCCCTGGTGCTCGAGAACGCCCACCTTCGGGCCGAGCTCTCGCCGGCGGGGACCGTCCTCAGCCTGATCGACAAGGAGACGGGCCGCGAGGCGCTCGCGGCGCCCGGCAACCAGCTCGAGCTCTACGAGGACCGGCCCGTACAGTTCGACGCCTGGGACGTCGACCCGGCGCACCTGCGCACGCGCCGCGACGCGCCCGCGTTCGAGTCCTTCGAGGTCGTCACCGACTCGCCGCTGCGAACCGAGATCGCATTCGCGCGCCCTGGCTTTCGGCAGCTCGTGCGCCTGGACGCCGGCTCGCGGAAGCTCGAGTTCCACACCACCGTCGACTGGCGTGAGCGCCACACCATGCTCAAGGTCTGCTTCCCGCTGGCGGTGCGGGCGCCGACCGCGACCTACGAGATGCCGTTCGGCTACGCAGAGCGGCCGACGCACTTCTCGACGAGCTTCGACCGGGCTCGCTACGAGGTGCCGGGCCACCGTTTCGCCGACCTCTCCGAGCACGGCTTCGGCGTCGCCGTCCTGACCGACTCGAAGTACGGCTACAGCTGCCACGGCAGCGAGCTGCGGATCAGCCTGCTGCGCTCGCCGACGAGCCCCGATCCAGAGGCAGACCAGGGGGAGCAGGAGTTCGCCTACGCGCTGATGCCGCACGGCGGCGGCTGGCGTGAGGCAGGCGTGCTCGCGGAGGCGCACCGCTTCAACGCATCGCTGCGCTGGACGGCAAGTGTTGATTCAACACAAAGTCTCGTCGCGGTCGACGACCCCAACCTCGTGCTCGACACCGTGAAGCGCGCCGAGGACTCGGACGCCGTCGTCCTCCGGCTCTACGAGGCGCACGGCGCCCGGGGCGCGGCGCGGCTCCACCTCGGCTTTCCGTTCGCCACCGCGCGGCTCGCCGACGGGCTCGAGGAAGACGGAGATCCGCTCGAGCTCGACGGGGACGCGGTCGTGCTCCCGTATGGCCCGCACCAGCTGCTGACGGTGAAGCTCTCGTGAGCGGCCGTCTCGTCTGCATCGGGCTGGCCACGCTCGACTCGATCTTCGCGCTGCCCCGTCACCCGGCGGCGGACGATCGCGTCGTCGCCAACGAGCTCGCGGTCGCGGGCGGCGGCCCCGCCGCGACGGCCGCCGTCGCGCTCGCCCGCCTCGGCGTCGAGGTGGCGTTCGTCGGCGCGGTCGGCGACGACGCGACGGGCGCCGCGATCCGGGACGGGCTCGCCTCCGAAGGCGTCGACGTCTCCCACCTTGCCGTAGTGGCCGGCGCCCGCTCCCCGCAGAGCTCGATCCTCGTCGGCGACGGTGGCCGCGCGATCGTCAACTACCCCGGTTCGCTGCCCGCGCTCGTGCTGAACGACGAGATTCGCGACCTTTGCCGGGGCGCCGACTGGGTGCACGTCGACCACGCAGGCTACGCCGCTGCTCCGCGCGACGCGCGACTCTCGATCGACGGCGGCAACCCGATTCCAGGCCTCGATCTCGACGGAGTCGCGCTGTATGCGCCGACGCAGGAGGGCCTCGGACGCGACTTCGGGACCGCCGAGGCGGCGCTCGAGGCAGGCGCGCAGCTCGTCGTCGTCACGCGCGGGGCCGACGGCTCCGTTGCCTACACCGGCGACGAGGTCGTCGACGTGCCGGCACAGCCGGTCGACGCGGTCAGCACGCTCGGCGCCGGCGATGTCTTCCACGGCGCGATTCTCGCGGCGCTCGTGCGGGAGCGGCCGCTCGCGGACGCGCTCGCGTTCGCGAACCGAGCCGCCGCCCTTTCCTGCCGCGCACTGGACGGGCGCTCTGCCATACCGACATTCGAGGAGGTCGAATGACACACCGCATCGCCGTCATCGCCGGCGACGGCGCCGGCCCGGAGGTCGTCGCCGAGGCCCGGAAGACCGTGGACGCGCTCGGGCTCCCGCTGGAGTGGAATGAGCTGCCCTGGGGCTCCGCCTACTTCCACGAGACCGGCGCGATGATGCCCGACGACGCGCTCGAGGTCGCCAGAGCGCACGACGCCGTGCTGTTGGGCGCAGTCGGGGACCCGACCGTGCCCGACCACGTCTCGCTCTGGGGCCTCCTGCTGCCACTCCGCCAGGGCCTCGACCTCTGGGCGAACATCCGGCCCGCGCGCCTGCTCGACGGGGTTCCCTCTCCGCTCGCAGGTGCGCCGCCGGTGGACATGCTCTTCGTCCGCGAGAACACCGAGGGCGAGTACTCGGGCGTCGGCGGCCGCGCGCACAGGGGCTTGCCGCACGAGGTCGGGATCGAGACGGCCGTCTTCACCCGCGAAGGGGTGCGCCGCGTGGTCAAGCACGCGTTCGAGCTCGCAGAGGGACGCGGCAAGCGGCTGACGAGCGCGACGAAGTCGAACGCCTCGCGCTACGGCTATGTGCTCTGGGACGAGGTCGTCGAGGAGGTGGCGGCCGAGCACCCCGACGTGCAGGTCGACCGGGCGCTCGTCGACGCGCTCGCCGCCCGGATGGTCGGCAATCCACTCAGCCTCGACGTCGTCGTCGCCTCCAACCTCTTCGGCGACGTGCTCACCGACATCGCAGCCGTGCTCCAGGGTGGAATGGGTATGGCCGCGAGCGCCAGCGTGGCTCCCGGCTCCGGCTCGCCCGGAATCTTCGAGCCGGTGCACGGGTCGGCGCCCGACATCGCCGGCAAAGGCCTCGCGAATCCGATCGGCGCGATCTGGAGCGCCTCGCTGATGCTCGAGCACCTGGGCGAGACGGAGCCGGCGGCACGCCTGCTGCGCGCGGTCGAGGCAGTCTGCAAGGACGGCCCGCGCACGAGGGACATCGGCGGGACGGCGTCCACCTCCGAGGTCGGCGACGCGGTGGCGGCCAATGTCTGACCAGGCCTGGTGGCGAAGCGCCGCCTTCTACCAGATCTACGTCCGCAGCTTCCAGGACTCGAACGGCGACGGCATCGGCGACCTTCCCGGGATCAGCTCGCGCCTGCCGTACCTGCAGGAGCTCGGCGTCGACGCGCTCTGGCTGACGCCGTTCTACCCCTCGCCGCAGGCCGACCACGGCTACGACGTCGCCGACTACGTCGACGTCGATCCGCAGTTCGGCACGCTCGACGACTTCGACGCGCTGGTCACGAGAGCGCACGAGCTGGGGATGAAGGTGACGATCGACATCGTGCCCAACCACACGTCGGACCAGCACGAGTGGTTCAAGAACGCGATCGCCGACCCCGAGCACCCGGACCGGAAGCGGTACATGTTCCGCCCCGGCCGTAACAGCGGCCCGCCGAACGGGTGGACGTCGGCCTTCGGCGGCCCGGCGTGGACCCTGGACGAGTCGACCGGCGAGTACTACCTCCACTTCTTCACGCCCGAGCAACCCGACCTCGACTGGCACAACCCTGCGGTGCAGGAGAGCTTCGAGGCAATCCTCCGCTTCTGGCTCGACCGCGGCGTCGACGGCTTCCGGATCGACGTCGCGCACGCGCTCTTCAAGGCCCAGGACCTGCGAGAGATGGTCGAGCCCGTGCCCAGGCCGCCGTTCGGCGACTGGCTCTCGGCACTGCTGCAGCCGGAGCTGCACCCGCTCTACCGGCGCTGGCGCCGGCTCGCCGACGAGTATCCGGGCGAGCGGATGTACGTGGGCGAGATCGTGATCGAGAACCAGGACAAGGTCGCGACCTACGTCGAGCCGGACCAGCTTCAGCTGTCGTTCAACTTCGCGCTCCTGTTCGAGCAGTGGGACGCCGAGCACATGCGCGAGACGATCGACCGGACGCTGACCGCGCTCGGCGCCGTCGGTGCGCCGGCGACCTGGGTCTTCGAGAACCACGACGTCACGCGGCTGCCCACCCGGTACGGCGGCGGCGAGGTCGGCCGGCAGCGCGCGCGCGCGGCGGCGCTGCTCCTCTTCGGCCTCCCCGGGACGTCGTTCACCTACCAGGGCCAGGAGCTGGGGCTCGAGGAGGTCGAGCTTCCCGACGAGGCCCGCCAGGACCCGATCTTCTTCCGCACAAACGGCGCCCGGAAGGGCCGCGACGGCTGCCGCGTCCCGATTCCCTGGACGAGGGAGCCGCCGGCATTCGGCTTCACCGACGGCGAGCCCTGGCTGCCGATGCCGCAGGACTGGGGCGCGGTCAGCGTCGAGGCGCAGGAGGACGACCCGAGCTCGATGCTCGCCCTCTTCCGCGCCGCGATCCGACTGCGGCCACGCGACGAGGCGTTCAGCTGGCGCGAAAGCCCGCAGGGGACGAAGATCTTCGAGCGCGGCGAGCTGACCTGCCTCGTCAACTTCGCCGCACCGGAGCTCGAGCTGCCGCAGGGCGAGCTCGTGCTCGCGAGCGACCCCGGCATCACGACGACCCTGCCTCCGAACACTGCCGCATGGGTTCAGACGACACCGCTGCGGACGAAAGGAACGACATGAAGACGTCTCTCGGCATCTGGGCGTTCGGCAACATGGCCACCCGCTTCAACCCGGCCGGGTACAAGCCCGAGCTGTCGGGAGCGACGACGGCCGACAAGGTGCGGACCGCGGTCGGCGGCCTCGGCGACCTGATCGACGACTACGAGTTCCACTACCCGCAGGAGCTGTCGCCCGAGAACCTCGACGACGTGCGCGACGCACTCGCCGGTCACGGGATCTACTGCGTCGCGAGCGGCCTCCACCTCGATACCCGCTTCAAGAAGGGCGCCTTCTGCTCGCCCGACGACGCGACGCGCGCGGAGGCGCTCCGCCTGACGCGCGAGGCGATCGACCTCGCCGCCGAGACCGGAGCCCAGATGATCATCTGGCCCGGGATCGAGGGCTACAACTACCCGTTCCAGACGCCCTACAAGGAGTCGTGGGCGCGCTTCGTCGACGGCGTCGGCGAGTCCGCCCAGTACGCGAAGGAGCGCGGCGTCACCGTCTTCCTCGAGCACAAGAACTCGGAGCCGGCGATGAAGATCCTGATGCGGAACATCGGGATGACGCTGCACGTGATCCACTCGCTGCGGCGCCAGGGCATCGACAACGTCACGGTCAACATGGACTGGCAGCACTTGCTGATGAACGGCGAGAGCCTGGCGGAGTACGCGGCGCTGCTCGCAGCCGAAGGGCTGCTGGGCCACCTGCACGCGAACGACGGCTGGGGGAGCTTCGACGACGACAACATGGTCGGGACGATTCGCTTCATGGAGACAATGGAGCTCGCGGTCGAGCTGCGGCGCGCAGGCTACGGCGACCAGGGCGAGCGGCTCGGCTTCGACCTCTATCCCTACACCGAGGACGCAGTGGGTGCGGTCAAGCGCAGCGTGCTGCAGTGGCGCTTCATCGACGGGATCGCCGCCAGGATCGACGACGCCGCGCTGCGGGCCGCCCAGCAGGAGAAGGACGCGGTGCGCGCCTACGAGCTGGTCTACGCCGCGATGGGCGCCTAGCCGTGGGACTTTGTGTTCCTGTCACACAAGCTCTCCCCCCGCCCGCGCCTGAGCGCGGGGCCGAGGGACCTTGTGTTACTGGAACACAAGGTGGGGTCGCGTGACCGCTCTGGTCGGGATCGACGTCGGCACGAGCGGCGTCAAGGCACTGGCGGTCTCGCCGGCCGGCGAGGTCCTGGCGCGGGCCGAGCGGGACTACCCGCTCTCGACGCCCCAGCCGGGCTGGGCCGAGCAGGACCCCGACGACTGGGCCCGGGCGACCGAAGCGGCGCTCGACGACCTCGGCGTCGAGCCCGCCTCGATCGGCTGGAGCGGCCAGATGCACGGGCTCGTCGTCCTCGACGAGGACGGGCAGGTGCTCCGCCCGGCCATCCTCTGGAACGACCAGCGCACTGCGGCCGAGTGCGTGGAGATCGAAGAGCGAATCGGGCTCGAGCGCCTGATCCAGCTGACAGGGAACCGCGCGCTGACGGGCTTCACCGCGCCGAAGCTCCTCTGGCTCCGCAGCCACGAGCCCGACGTCTACGCGCGGATCCGGCACGTGCTGCTGCCGAAGGACTATGTGCGCTTCCGGCGCACCGGCGAGCAGGCGATCGACGTCGCCGACGCCTCCGGGACCCTCCTCTTCGACGTCGCCAACCGCCGCTGGAGCGACGAGGTGCTTGCCGCGCTCGAGTTGCCCCGCGAGTGGCTGCCGGCGGCGTTCGAGTCGACCGAGATCGCCGGCGCGGGAGACCAGGCCGCCGGCGCGCTCGGCGTCGGCATCGATGCGCCAGGCCCGCTCTCGGTCGTGCTCGGCACCTCGGGCGTCGTCTTCGCCGCGCTCGAGGAATACCGGCCGGAGCCGGAGGCGCGCCTGCACACCTTCTGCCATGCGGTCCCCGGGACATGGCACGCGATGGGCGTGATGCTCTCGGCGGCGGGCTCGCTCCAGTGGCTCCGTCAGGCTCTCGGCGGCGCGCCCTACGAGGAGCTCCTGCACGAGGCGGCCGGGTGGGAGCCCGGCACCGAGGGCCTCCTCTTTCAGCCCTACCTCCAGGGCGAGCGGACGCCGCACGCAGATCCCGACGCTCGCGGCGCCTTCGTCGGCCTCACGCTCCGCCACGATCGCGGCGCCCTCGTTCGCGCCGTCCTCGAAGGCGTCGCCTACGGGCTCCGGGACTCGCTGGACCTCCTCCGCGCCGTCGGCGTCGACGCGCGCGTGGGCCGCGTCTCCGGGGGCGGCGCCCGCAGCGAGCTCTGGCTGCGAATCGTCGCGTCGGTGCTCGGCCTCCCGCTCGAGCGCACCGAGGTCGAGGAGGGCGCGGCCTACGGCGCGGCTCTGCTCGGCGCCGTGAAGGAGGGTGTCTTCGCCGACGCGCACGAGGCCGTCGCCGCGACCGTGCGCGTTCGCAACCGAGTCGAGCCCGACCCCGGCTGGCAGGCCGCCTACGAGGACGGCTATACGCGCTACCGCCGGCTGTATCCGACCCTGAGGAGCCTCACATGAAGACCTACGGCCTCTACATCGCCGGCACGGACGCCGACGCCGCGTCCGGCGAGACGTTCGACGCCCTCAACCCCACGACGGGCTCGCCGTGGGCGTCCCATGCGCTGGCGGACGCCGGGGACGTCGACCGCGCCGTCCGGGCGGCGGGCTCCGCCTTCGAGGGCGAGGCGTGGCGCGGTCTCTCGCCGACCCGGCGCGGCCGGCTGATGATGCGGTGGGCCGACCTGATCGCCGAGCGGGCGGAGGAGATCGCAAAGGTCGAGGTCGCCGACAACGGCAAGCTCTACAAGGAGATGCTCGCCCAGCTCCGGGTGATCCCGGACTGGCTCTACTACTTCGGGGGGCTGGCGGACAAGGTCGAAGGGCGGGTGATCCCGCTCGACCGCACGAGCGTCTTCAACTACACGCTCCGCGAGCCGCTCGGCGTCGTCGGGATCATCATCCCCTGGAACTCGCCGGTGCTGCTGACCATGTACTCGCTGGCGCCGGCGCTCGCGGCGGGTAACACGATCGTCGTCAAGCCCTCGGAGCACGCGAGCGCAAGCGTGCTCGAGACAATTCGCCTCGCCGCAGAGGTGGGCTTTCCGCCGGGCGTCCTCAACGTCGTCACCGGCGAGCGGGAGGCGGGCGAGGCGCTCGTGGAGCACCCGGGCGTGGCGAAGATCTCCTTCACGGGCAGCGAGCGGACCGGTGCGCACATCGCCTCCCGCGCGGGCGCCCGGCTGGCGCCCGTCGCGCTGGAGCTCGGGGGCAAGAGCCCGAACATCGTCTTTCCGGATGCGGCGCTCGACGCGGCCGAGGCCGGAGTGCTCGCAGGAATCTTCGCCGCGGGCGGCCAGTCGTGCGTGGCCGGCTCGCGCGCGCTCTTCCACCGCGAAATCCACGACGAGCTGCTCGAGCGCGTGCAGCGGCGAGCGGCCGGGGTCGTCCTCGGCGACCCGATGGACGACGCGACGCAGATGGGGCCGATCGCGAACGTCCCCCAGCTCGCCCGCGTCGAGGAGATGGTCGAGGAGGCTCGGTCCGGCGGCGCGCGCATCATCACCGGCGGCGCCCGAGCGACCGTCGAGGCGTTCCCGCAGGGGCTGTGGTACGGCCCGACGATCCTCGACGGCATCGGCAACGACGCGCCGATCGCGCAGAACGAGGTCTTCGGGCCCGTGCTGACCGTGCTTCCCTTCGAGACCGAGGAGGAGGCGATCGCGATCGCCAACGACACGCGCTTCGGCCTCGCGTCCGGCGTCTGGACCCGCGACCTCAAGCGCGCGCACCGTGTCGCCCGGGCGCTCAAGTCCGGCACGGTCTGGCTCAACACCTACCGCGCGATCACGTTCAACTCACCCTTCGGCGGCGTCAAGGAGAGCGGCTTCGGCCGCGTCAACGGCGCGGAGGCGATCGACGGCTACCTGCAGACGAAGAGCGTCTGGACGGAGCTGTCGGACGAGGTCTCGGATCCCTTCGTCATGAAGGTCTGACGCCCGGCAAATCCGAAGCGCCCGGCGCTGCGTACACCAGCTGAGGGTCGATTTTCATCCAGCCCGAGGAGGAACCATGCAGCGGAAGTCCCTGGCGGTCTTGGCGTGCGTGACCGGCATCGCGATCGTGGTCGCCGGCGCCGCCGTCGCCCGCAGCTCCGCCAACGAGGTCCAGCTACGCGCGCTGCTGACCTCGGCCGACGAGATCCCGCCGCCGAACGGAAACGTCGCGGGCGCCCGCGGGACGTTCACCGCAGCGACGACGAAGACCGCGACCGGGGCGACGCTGAGCTGGCGGCTGACGTTCAGCAACCTGACCGGCCCCGCCACCGCCGCCCACATCCACACCGCGGCAAAGGGCGTGGCCGGGCCCGTAGTCGTCCCGCTCTGCGGGCCTTGCACGAGCGGCGCGACGGGCACCGCGGACGTCAACGCAACGCTCCTGAGCGCGATCGAGAGCGGTGGCGCCTACGTCAACGTCCACACCGAGGCCAACAAGGCGGGCGAGATCAGGGCCCAGCTGGGCTCGTCGATCGCAACCGTGAAGCCGACCCTCAACTCCCGCCAGGAAGTGCCGAGGCCGAAAGGTGCCGCGCGGGCCACCGGCAGGTTCGCCGTGACCGCAGTGAGGACCGGCGACTCCGCGGTGCTCACGTGGAGGCTGACGTTCTCGAAGCTGACCGGACGGGCCACCGCAGCCCACATTCACCTGGGCAAGCGAGGTGTCGCCGGCGCGGTCGCCGTCCCGCTGTGCGGCCCCTGCCGCACCGGCGCCTCGGGCAAGGCGACGGTGACCGGAGCGACGCTGGCCGCGCTCGAGGCGGGGCGCGCCTACGTGAACGTCCACACACCGCGCAATCCCGGCGGCGAGATCCGCGGTCAGATCCCCGCGATCGCGCTGACGCTCACGCCGTAACCACCCCCACCGAGAAGGCCGGCCGGGCCGCCAGGAGTGCGACCCGGCCGGCGTAGTGGGTCTAGCCGAGCTTCCAGAGCTTGTCGAACCCGGTGCGGTAAGCGCTGCCGTAGCCCTTGGCGGGATGCGGCGGCGTGCCGGCCTTCGCGACGTTCTTCTTGGTGAAGATGTAGAGCGGCGCGCCTCGGTAGTGGCTCGTCGGGACCTTGAGGTCCCCCGCGGCACGCATGTCGGCGTCGAGCATCGCGCGAGCGATCCAGTCCTCGTTCTCGCCGATGTCCATCTGGACGTCGCCCTTCTTCACCGCCTCGAGCACGAACGGCGTCCCGTTGAACGACGCCTGCTGGACCTTGCCCGCCTTCCCGGAGACGCGGAGCGCAGCGGACACGAACGAGGTCATCGCGTCGTAGATCGGCAGGACGTAGTTGACGTTCGGATTGCGCTGGAGGCCCGACTGGACCTCGCCCTGCACCTTGTTCGCCCACTCGACGGTCGGCACGTCGACGATGTCGAGCTTGCAGCCCTTGCAGTCGCGGGAGAACACGCTGCGCATGCCCTTGATCACGTCGGCGGACGAGACGAGGTCGTTGGCGACGATCGAGAGCACGTTCGCCTTCCCGTTCGTCTGCACGACCGCCCAGGCGGCGAGAATCTGACCCACCTCGAAGTACGGCAGGCGTACGGCCCCGTCGATGTACTTCGGCGGCTGCCAGCCGAAGCCGGCGAAGTGGCTCGAGATCACCTTGACGCCGGCCTTGCGCGCCTGGTCGATCTGCGGCTTCAGCACCGCGGGCGGGATCGCCAACAGGTCGACGACGTCGTAGCGCTGCGAGATCGCCTGCTGGATCCCCTGGATCCACTGGTCGGCCTTGCCCTGGTTCTGCCAGTTCGTGAACGTGAACCCGACCCGCTTCGCCTCCCTGGCCATGCTCGCCGTGAGCACCTGCGTGATCGGGATCTGGCTCGTGACCGGGATGATCATCACCTTCTTGCCCCGCATCACCTGCTTCGCGTTGAACGCAGGCCCTGGGGCCACGAACTTCGGCTCCTTCGAGTACTTGGCGATGATCGCCTTCGCCGCGGCGATGTCGGCCTGTGCCGCGGACGCCGTTGGCGCGGCCGTCGACGTCGTGACCGCGACGGCGACCGCGAGCGCGGCGACCGACATGAGCGCCGCAATGACCCTCCCTCTCTTCAGCAAAACAGCTCCTTTCTCTGCCCGGAGGCGTTAGTCGACCCTTGGTTTCGGCGGATGAAACGGTGTGGCGGAACGTCGCTCAGGCGCCCGCGAGCTCGCGGTCGCGCTCGTAGATCTGCGCGAAGCTGCCGGGGCACGCGACGAGCTCCTTCGGCTCGGGCGTCAGGTACGCCCGCACCTTCGCGGTCGTGACGCCGTAGGCGTGCAGGCCCTCGAGCAGCTTCACCGCGCAGGCCGTGCCGTCGAAGACGGGCACGCCGAGCGCTTCCTGCATGACCTTGTCGATCGGGCCGAGACCGGCGCAACCGAGGAGGATCGCCTCGGCGCCGTCGTTCGCGATCGCGTCGCGCGCCTCGTCGAGCATCATCCGCTTCGTCCGCTCGATGTCCGCCTCGATCTCGAGGACCGTCAGCGGTGTGCAGCGGATCGACGCGCACTTCGACTCCATCCCGTTCCGGTGGACGACCTCTTCCAGGAACGGCTTCACGCGCGGGAGGACGGTCACGATCGACCACTTGTAGGCGACGAGGCTCGCCATGTGGAAGGCCGCCTCGGCGATCCCGACGACGGGGACGTCGGCGAGCTCGCGGCAGGCGGCGATCGCCGGATCGCCGAAGCAGGCGATCACGTAGCCGTCGTACTCGCCCCTGGTCCGGGCGACGAGCTCGACGGTGTTGTAGGCGGCCAGCACTTCGTCGGCGTAGCCCTCGATCGAGCGCGGTCCCGACTCGGGACTGACGCAGTCGATCTCGGTGCCGGGCGCCGCCACTGCGCGCGCGACGTGGCCGATCTCGTCGGTCATCGCCTGCGTCGTATTCGGGTTGATGACGAGGATCCGCATCGCTTTACCCCTTTCTGGAGGTCGTTGTCGGTTCGGCACACACCGGTCAGCCCGCCGCCGCGGCATCGCGCCTGCGTGCCAGTTGGGAGAGGGCGACCGCGAGCACGAGCGCGCCGCCGTAGAAGAGCTGCTGCACGAACGTCTGCACGCCGAGCAGCTGCAGCCCGGTGATCCCCGTGACGAGGAAGTAGACGGCGGCGATCGAGCCGAGCGGGTTGAAGCGGCCGGGCATGATCGTCGTGGCGCCGAGGAAGGCCGCCGCGAACGCCGGCAGCAGGAAGCTCAGGCCCGACGTGGGATCCGCGGAGCCCAGGGTGCCGGCGTAGAGGACGCCGGCGAAGGCGCTGATCACACCGGAGGCCATGAACGCGCCCCAGCGCAGGCGCACGACGCGGATCCCGCTCAGGCGCGCCACGCTGCGGCCTCGGCCGACGAACAGCAGGCGCCGCCCGATCGGCATGTACTCGAAGACGTAGAACATGACGAGACCGACGGCGATCCCGTAGTAGAAGGCGAGCGGGACGCCGAGGAAGCGATTGACGACCACGACGTCGATCAGCGACTGGGAGACCCCGCTGATCGTCAGCGAGTTGCTGATCCACAGGACGACGCCCGCGATGAACGTCGAGGTGCCGAGCGTGACGATCAACGAGTCGATGCCGAGGAGGACGACGAGCGCACCGTTGATGATGCCGATCAGGAGCCCGACGGCGAGGGCGGCTGCGATCGCCGCGCCGATCGACCAGCCGTGGTTCACGTTCAGGATCGCGAGCGTCATCGAGGAGAGGGTCAGCGTCGCGGCGACCGAGAGGTCGTAGTCACCGGCGGTCAACGGCGGCAGCAGCGCCAGCGTGAGCACGACGAGGATCGCCTGCGAGCCGAAGATCGTCGAGAAGTTCGACGTCGTCAGAAACGTGTCGGGCCGGAGGATCCCGAAGACGACGACGACGACGCCCCAGACGAGGAGGAGCGCGTAGCGCTCGAGGAGGTCAGCGGCGAGCGACCGCGATCGCACGCGGCCCGCCGGCTCGGTGTCCTTAGGCTCGACCGCGGCGCTCATGCGACGACCCCTGCGACCTCGGCCGCCATCGCCGCGTAGCTCTGCTCGATGATCCGCTCCTTCGTCACGTCGTCGCCGACAAGCTCCCGCCAGACGCGGCCGCGGCCGAAGACGATGACGCGGTCGCAGAGGAGCGAGAGCTGCTCGTAGTCGCTGCTCGCGCACAGCACGTGCATGCCGCGCTCCTCGACCGCGGCGCGGATGAGACCGAAGATCTGCTGCCGGGCGCCGACGTCGACCCCCTGGGTCGGCTCGTCCAGGAGCAGGAGCCTCGGCTCGGTCTGGA
>JAWVCV010000230.1:0-4216 GCA_033858115.1 Gaiellaceae bacterium | reverse complement strand
CCCGCCGCAAGCGCCGCGACGTCGGTGGAAGCCTGCGTCGCCGTGTACCAGGTCGCGGTCTTTCCCACCAGCCACTGGCGCACGAGCGTCGTCTTTCCGTACCCCGCAGGCGCGACGAGCATCTTGATCCGGCCCTGGCCGGTGTCGAGCAGCCGGGTCAGCCGGGGCCGCTCGATGATCCGCCGACGCCGGAGCTGAGTTCTGGGTGCGATGCCCTCCCCCATGTCGTTTGTCGGTGCGGCAACCCGGCCCGGAGCTTACCGCGCTCCGGTTCCGGTTCCTAGACGTGCCCGCGGCCCGAGGGCCGCGGGCACGCTGCCGTCAGTCCCTCGGCCTGCGAGGGCCGAGGCCGTGCGCGAGAGGGTCGTCGCCCGTCAGGCTTCTGTACGCGAGCGGAAGCTGCCGTCGACGACGCACACCGAGCTTTTGCCGCAGCACGTCACAATGGGCTTTCACCGTCCTGGGGGAGATGCCGAGCTGCTCCGAAACCTCCTCGTTGGAGCAGCCGGCAGCGATGAGGACGATGACGTCGCGCTGCCGCTCGGTGATCCGCGGATGCCTCTCGACTGTCCCGTTTGCCATGCACCCAGGCTATGCCGGACGACGCTCCGCCACCATTCCCCGTCGGATGTAACCAAGGGCGTAACCACGCCGGTAGCCTCCAGTGCCATGCTCAATGGCATCGACCACGTCCAGCTTGCCGCCCCTCCAGGCTGCGAAGAAGCTGCACGCCGCTTCTTCGGCGAGCTGCTCGGTCTCGAGGAGCTCGAGAAGCCTGAGGCGCTGCGGCCGCGCGGCGGCGTCTGGTTTCGGGTCGGCGAGCAGCAGCTGCACATCGGCGTCGAGCAGGCCTTCAGTCCGGCGCGCAAGGCACATCCCGCCTTTGCCGTTCCGCAATACGACGAGCTACAAGGCCGACTGCGGGCCGCAGGGGTCGAGATCAGCGAGGACGACGCCATTCCGGGCCTCCGCAGGTGCTACATCGTTGATCCTTGGGAAAACCGAATCGAGTTGGTCGCGGGTTGATTTCTCCACAGGTGCTGTCGATAACAGGGTCGTGAGCTTGCCGCCCCCCACCGAGCGGATCCTCATCGTCGACGACGAAGAGCAGATCCGCACGCTGCTCGCGCGCCTCCTCGGCGCACAGGGCTATGACTGCCTCACCGCAGAGGACGCCGCCGCCGGGCGGCGCGTGCTCCGCGAGACGCCGGTCGCGCTCGTCCTCAGCGACGTCAACATGCCCGGCGAGTCGGGGATCGACTTCACGCGCGAGGTGCTCGTGCAGTACCCCGACACCGCAGTCGTGATGGTCACCGGCATGGACGACCGCCGCTACGCCGACGTCGCGATCGAGCTGGGCGCCTACGGCTACGTCCTGAAGCCTTTCAAGCCGAACGAGCTGATCATCAACGTCGGCAACGCGCTCCGCCGACGAGCGCTCGAGATCGAGAACCGCGGCCACCGCGAGCAACTCGAACAGACCGTGCTCGACCGGACTGCCGCGCTGCGCGACACGATCGCGCAGCTGGAGACGAACGAGATCGAGCTGGGCCGGCTCCGTGAGGAGACGATTCGACGACTCTCATCGGCGGCGGAGTTCCGCAGCCAGGAAACCGGCGAGCACATCGTCCGCATGAGCCTCTATTGCGCGCTCCTCGCGCAACTCGCCGAACTCGAGCCGAAGCACGCCGAGATGATCCGGATCGCAAGTCCCATGCACGACGTGGGCAAGATCGGGATCCCTGACAGCATCTTGCTCAAGCCTGGCAGCCTGACCCACGAGGAGCGCAAGGTGATGGAAGGCCACGCCGAGATGGGCTACCGGATCCTCGCCGGTTCGGAGGTCGAGCTGCTCGACCTCGCGGCCCTGATGGCACTCACGCACCACGAGCGGATGGACGGGGCCGGCTACCCGCGCGGCCTCGCCGGGAGCGCGATCCCGATCGAGGGCCGCATCGCCGCGGTCGCAGACGTCTTCGACGCGCTCACGTCCGACCGCGTCTACCGCGGCGCCTTCGAGCCCGACGTGGCCCGCGCGATGATGGAGGAAGGCCGGGGTACGCAGTTCGACGCCGACCTGCTCGACCTCTTCTTCGGCGCGTTCAACGACGTCGTCGACATCCGCCGCTCGGCCACTGCGGCCGGCGCAGACATGTCGCTCGCGGCCGCGCTCGTGCACGCCGCCGAGCACGCTCGCGGCTAGCGCGAGCTCCCCTCAAGCCGGAGTCGGCGCGGCCGATTACCGGGGCATCGCATGAGCTACTCGTCTCAGTATCTGATCCCCGAGCACCCCCCGGCCGACCTCATCGCCGAACTCGACGAGGCCGCGCGTGTCCTGGACGAGCTGAGCGCACGCGCCGCCGAGCTGACCCTGGGGATGGACCGCCAGGTGCGCAGCCTTTCGATCGAGTTGCACGAAGACGGCGAGACGCACCGCTTGACCCCGACGATGCTGCTCGACCTGCTCGCCGGCAAGTAGCCGTATACCCTCGGGTCGTGCACCCGTTCGACGTCGAGGCGGCGAAGCAGCGGCTGAAGGCCGCGGGCGGCGGCTACGAGATCATCCACGCCTCGCCCGGCCTGGAGGTCGGCGTCTACGTGCTCGTGGCCCCCGAGCCGGACCGGCAGCAGCCCCACGAGGACGACGAGGTCTACGTCGTGCTCGAGGGCCGGGGCACGCTCGACGTTGAAGGTGTCGAGACGCCGCTCCAGGAAGATCACGGCATCTTCGTGCCTGCCGGTGCCGACCACCGCTTCAGCGGCTACGAGCAGCTCTCGCTGCTCGTGATCTTCACCCGGCCCAAATGAGCGTCGACGCCGAGGTCGTGGTGGTCGGCGCCGGGGTGATGGGGCTCGCGACCGCACGAGCGCTTGCGCGAGCAGGCCGGGATGTCGTCGTCCTCGAGCAGTTCGAGCTGGGCCATCAGCTCGGCTCCAGTCACGGCGGCTCGCGCATCGTCCGGCTCTCCTATCCCGACGTGCGCTGGGTGCGGCTCGCGCAGGAGGCCTACCCCCTCTGGCAGGAGCTCGAGGCCGAGGCGGGTCGCGTCCTGCTCGCACGCCACGGCACGCTCGACCTCGGCGACTGGGAGCCGAATCGCGACGCGCTCGCGGCGTGCGGCATTCCCTTCGAGGTGCTGGACGGCGCCGAGATCGAGCGCCGGTTCCCGCTGCGGATGGAGCCCGGATCGAGCGGCCTCTTCCAGCAGGACGGCGGGATCATCTACTCGGATCTCTCGGTCGAGGCGCTGCTGGCCTCCGCCGAGGCCGCCGGGGTCGTGATCCGGGAGAACGTCCGGGTCGATTCCGTGGGGGAGGAGGCGGACTCCGTCGCGCTGGGCGAGCTGCGTGCGCGCGCCGTGGTGCTGACGGCCGGAGCCTGGTCGCCCAAGCTCTTCGGAGTCGATGCGACGCCGACACGCGAGACCGTCTCGTACTTCCCGCTGGAGGAGCCGATCCCGTCCGTGATCGACACGACCGTGGGCGCGCATCCGGGCTACGCCCTCTTCTCGCCGGCCTCCATGCTGAAGGCCGGTCTGCACCAGTCCGGCCCGGTGATCGACCCCGACGAGCGCGGTGGGCCCGATCCGGCGGTCGCCGAGCGAACGGCCCGGTGGATCTCGCGCCGCTTTCGCGGCTTCGGAGCTCCGATCAGCCTCGAGACCTGCCTCTACACGATCAGGGACGACGACGAGTTCCTCCTCGAGCGGCGCGGCCGGGTCATCGTCGGCTCGCCATGCAGCGGGCACGGGTTCAAGTTCGCCCCGGTGGTCGGGGAGCGGCTGGCGGCTCTCGCCGCCGAGGTGCTCTAGCGAAACAGGTCGCGCTCGGCCGGGATGACGATGTCCTGTCCCGACCCCTCGCCGCGCACGTCGAGCCCGCGCACGACCGCCGCCGGGATCCCGCGCACCTTCCCGAGGACCAGCTCCGCCGCTGCCGCGATCTCGTCCGCCACGGCGATCTGGGTCGCGTGGAGCGTGTAGCCGGCACTATCGCTGACGCCGATCAGGTTGAGCAGCGGTGTCACCCCGGCGACGCCGAGGGCCACGTCGGTCGTGCCCTGACGGAACGGCCTGCCGAAGGAGTCGCTGACGATGACACCCACGTCGCGCCCGGTCCGGTCGCGCAGTGAATCTCGGATTGCGGAGGCCGAGGCGTCCGGGTCGAGCGGGAGCAGGATCAGCGTCCCCTCGCCCTTCGCGTTCGACGCGTCCAC
>JAWVCV010000229.1:0-6093 GCA_033858115.1 Gaiellaceae bacterium | reverse complement strand
CGGCGAGCGCCTGCTCCGTCTCGGCGTCGAAGAGGTGCAGCTTGTCGCGCGGGATCCGGAACGTCCTCTCCTCCCCGGTCGCGACCCGCTGCTCGATCCCGAGCTTGGCGAGCAGCGGCGTCTCCTTCAGCCGCAGATGGACGAGCTGCTCGTCACCGAGGTACTCCACGACCTCGATCAGCGCGTCGAAGTGGAGGCCGTCTGCGGCGCCATTCGACGGCTCGACATGCTCGGGACGGAACCCCGCCAGCATCCCCGACGTTCCGGCGCCCACGATCAAGCCCGCCGGAACGAGATTCATCGCGGGCGAGCCGATGAAGCGGGCGACAAAGACATTGGTCGGCCGTGTGTAGAGCTCTTCGGGCGTGCCGATCTGCTGGAGCACGCCGAGCTTCATCACGGCGATGCGATCGCCCATCGTCATCGCCTCGACCTGGTCGTGGGTGACATAGATCGTCGTCGTCGACAGGCGCCGCTGCAACTTGAGAATCTCTGCCCGCGTCTGGACGCGCAACGCTGCGTCGAGGTTGGAGAGCGGCTCGTCCATCAGAAATGCATCCGGCTCGCGGACGATCGCGCGGCCGAGCGCGACCCGCTGGCGCTGCCCGCCGGAGAGCTGCTTCGGCTTGCGCTTGACCAACTCGGTGAGGTCGAGGATCTCGGCCGCGCTCGTCACGCGACGGTCGATCTCGGCCTTGTCGACCTTCGTGTTGCGCAGCCCGAACGCAAGGTTGTCGTACACGGTCATGTGCGGGTAGAGCGCATACGACTGAAACACCATCGCGAGGTCGCGGGCTCCCGGCGCGAGGTTATTGACGACGCGGTCACCGATCAGGACCCGGCCGCTCGTGACGTCCTCGAGGCCGGCCAGCATCCGCAGCGCCGTGCTCTTGCCGCAACCTGAGGGGCCGACGAGGACGAGGAACTCGCCGTCGGCGATCTCGAGTGAGAGATCGCTGACGACAAAGCTCGTATCGAAACGCTTGGAGACGTTCTCGAAGGTGATGCTTGCCATCAGAGCCGGTCCTCCACGAGTTGGGTCGACAATGCGAAGCGCGCAGCCGCGACGAACGAGTAAGCGATGGTCATGGTCAACAGCGGTAGCACCGCTGCGACCGCACCGAGCGCGTTGATCAGCAGCAGCGCGACCGCGAGCCCGACCGATGCGGCCGGCCGCTTGACGAGCGCGGCGCCCGCGTCCGCGAGCAGGCATCGCAACGGGCGATCCCGCTCGGCGACGGCGAGCGGCCAGAGCAGGAGCTGGAAGACGAGGAAGAACGCGAGCAGGTAGGCGACCACGAACGCGAGTGGCCAGGCGATGGGTCCCGACGAGCCGTAACTGCGGAGCGCCAGGACGCCGGCGAGCACGACAAGGCCGGCGAGGGCGGCCAGCTGGAGCCCCCGGAGCCAGTGCAACCGCACTCCCTCGACGGCGCAGCCGAGCCGCAACTCATCGTCACGGACGAGCGAGACGGCGCAGTGCATCAATGCAGCCGCAAACGGGCCGACGCCCAGCCCGAGCACGAGCGCGATCGGGTAGTAGCTTGCGAGCAGGAGCACGGCGAGCACGACCGCCGACAGCGCGCTGTTGAGGATCACGAGGCGCCACGACTGCTCGTACATGTCGCGCAGCGCGCGCCGCAGGGCCCCTCTCACGGTCATCCCTTGACGCCGCTCGCGACGACCCCGGCGACGAAGTAGCGCTGGAAGAAGAGGAAGATGACGACGATCGGGACGATCGCGATCACGCTCGCCGCCATCAGCTCGGGCCAGAGCGTCTGGTACTGGAAGCTGAACTGCGCGAGCCCGAGCTGGACGGTGTAGTGGTCTGGATTGCCGAAGCCGAGCAGGATCAGGGGCCAGAAGAACTCGTTCCAGATCCCCTGGAAAGTGAGGATCGTGATCGCCGCGAGCGCCGGCCCGGCCAGGGGCAGCATCACCTTGCTGAACGTCTTGAAGTGCCCGGCGTTGTCGAGCTTCGCCGCTTCCTCGAAGTCCCTCGGGATCGTCAGGAAGTACTGGCGCATGAAGAAGAGATTGGCCGCGAGAACGAGCTTGATCAGCATGTAGCCCTTGAACGACCCCACGAGCCCCCAGCCGCTGAGCATCACGAACACCGGCACGAGCCGCAGCTGATCGGGGATCATCAGCGTCGCCAGGACGAGCATGAACAGGACCTCCCGGCCGGGAAACCGAAGCCGCGCAAACGCGTAGCCGCCGATCGAGCAGAGGATGAGATTTGCCAGGGTGATCACCCCGGCGAGGAAGAAGCTGTTGGCGGCGTAACGCAGGAAGTCGAACTCGGTCAGGACCTCGCGGTAGGCCCGCACGCTCGGTGCGTCGGGCAGGAGGTTGAATCCAGTCGTCTCCGGCAAGGTCTTCAGCGAGGTCGAGACGGTCCACAGGAAGGGGACGAAGAAGAGCACAGAGGCGGCGATCAGGATCGCGTAGGTGAGCACCCGGCGAGCGCGCTCCGCCGGCGTGCGCGCCGGAATCGGCCGGGCCGGGCCGTCGAGCTGGGCGACGTCCATCGCCATCAGGCGGTCTCCGCCCTGCCGAAGAGCAGGCGCTGGATCAGCGTCAGCGTGAAGATGAGCACGAAGAGCGCAATTCCGACCGCGGCCGCGTAGCCGAATTGCACGTCACGGATCGCGGTCCGGTAGAGGTACAGCACGACCGTGAGGGTCGAGTAGTTCGGCCCGCCGGAGCCGCCGGAGACGAGGAACGCCTGGTCGAAGACCTGGAGCGCTCCGATCACGGAGACGACCGAGACGAAGAAGTGGCCCGGCTTCAGCAGCGGGAAGGTGATCTTCCAGAACGTCCGCCACGTCTTAGCGCCGTCGATTGCGGCGGCCTCGTAGACATCGGTTGGGATCGCCTGCAGCGCGGCGAGGTAGAACAGCATCAGCGTCCCGGACGTCGTCCACGCGTTCAGGCCGGCGATCGACCAGAGCGCCGTGTCGGAGTCGGCGAACCACGCGCGGTTGCCGCCGATCACTGCGTTCAGAAGACCGTCCGCCGAGAGGATGTAGATCGCGATCGCGGTGATCGCCGCCGAGGACGCGAGCGAGGGGAAGTAGAAGGCGGAGCGGAAAAACGCCTTGCCCCGGATGCCGGCGTTCACGATCACCGCGAGCGTCAGCGCCAGCGCCATCTCGACCGGGACGATGACCACCGTGTACAGGAGCGTGTTCTTGATCGCCCGCCAGAAGATCTCGTCGTGCGCCAGCTTGCGGTAGTTATCCCACCCGAGGGTCTCGATCTTTCCGAAGACGCCCCAGTCGTAGCGGCTGATGTAGAGCGAGTAGACGAGCGGGTAGATGAAGAACGTGAGGAAGAGGCCCATCGGCACCGCGATGAAGGCGTAGCCAACGAGCGCCTCGCGGATGCGGGCGCTGCCGAGAGTCTGTCGTTTCGCAGTCACCGCCACAGGCGCCTCGCTCAGCGTGAGGGAGAGATCCTCCTCCCCCGCGCGTCACGCGCACGGGAGAGGAGGACGGAAAAACGGTCTACAGAGCGTCGTTCGCCGCCTGCTCGATCTTCTTCAACATGCCGGCAACGGTCTGCTTGCCTTCCAGCACGGCCGTGAGCTCGTTGTTCGCGACGTCCATCACCTTCGTGAAGGCCGGGGCGAACTGCCACGGACGAGCAGCTGGGGCCGCGGCGATGAAAGAGGCGCGACCCGCGGCGGGCTTGACATCGCTCCGTGAGGGCAGCGCGAGACCCTTCGAAGTCCACGTCTTCATGCCGGGCTGGCCGACCAGGTAGCGGATGAGCTGCCAGGCGGCCTGCTTGTTCTTCGAGTCGCGAGCCATCGAGTACGAGACGGTGAAGGCGAGGTTGCCGTCCTGCTTGCCCCGCACCATCTTGTTGTTCGTGAAGGCGACGGACGGAAAGGTGTCGGCCATGAACGGCACGACCCAGTTCCCCTCGAAGACGATCGCGGCCTTCTCCTTGCCGAGCGCCTCGCCGCACCAGCCGGCGCCGAGCTGCGCCGGCGTCCCCGCGACGCCGCTCTTGATCAGGCCGACGTAGAAGTTGACGGCCGAGGCGACCGCCGGCGTATTGACGGTCGACTTGGTCTTCGACGCGTTCAGGAACGTGCCGCCGTTCTGGTAGACGAACGCGAGCAGGCGGTCCCAGCTCGGCGACAGGCAGATCGCGCGGCCGCCCGGCACCTTCAGCTTCTTGGCCGCCGCGCCCAGCTGGGCCCAGGTCTTCGGGACCTGCACGCCCGAGCTCTTGAAGAGCGCGTTGTTGGTCTGCATCGCGAGCGGCGACCAGTCCTTCGGGAAGCCGTAGAGCTTCCGGTCCGGTCCCTTGAAGCCGTTCAGCAGCGACGGATAGAACGCACGCGTCTTGAGCTTGCTCTTGGAGACGAAGGGGTCGAGCGGCTCGAGCAGGCGCTGCTTGATCCAGTCCGGCGCCACGTTCGAGTCGACGTAGAAAACGTCCGGAGGAGTCCGCGCAGCGAACTTCGCCAGCATTGCGGCCGGATAGTCGCCTGAGATCGGGGCGTAGTCGACCTTGATGCTCGGGAAGGTCTTCTCGAAGCCTCGAATCACTTCCCTGAGCAGCTTCGTTTCGGTCGGCGAGGATGCCCAGCCGGAAAGCGTGATCGTGGTGGAGGCCTGTGCGGCAGCGGGAGCTGCCGTCTGTCCTTGAGTCGTGCTTGCGCCGGTCGCGGCCAAGACGAGCAGGCCGGTGAACACAGCGAGAATGAGCAGGCGGTGGCGTTTCATGTGCACCCCTCCAAAGAGTTACGGGTGACGATGCGGGTCATGGGAACCCGTACGCAGCATAGGCCCGTTTCACAGTGGATCGCAACTTTCGCAACGATCTAACCGGGACGAGAGCGGCAAACTCCCGCCCCGGTTAGACGGCCTAGGCGGGATCGAGCGCAGGCAGGGCCTCAGGCGCGCCGGCGATCTCCTCCTGCCGGATCAGCGTCAGCGCCGCCACAACTCCTGCGAGCGCGATCCCGGCGCCGACCCAGAAGGCGAGCTGGAAGCCGGAGGTGAGGGCCTCGGGCACCGCGGTGCCAGCGGCGACCTTGTTCTCCGTCCGCGAGATCGCGATCGTCGACAGAAGCGCGATCCCGACGGCGCCGCCGATCTGCTGCGAGGTGTTGATCAGCCCCGAGGCGATTCCCGCCTCGGCCTGCTTGACGCCGGCCAGCGCGGCGATCGAGATCGGCACGAAGCAGAGCGCCATCCCGAGCGCGACGATCAGGAAGCCAGGCAGCAGGTTGGCCGCGTAGGAGCCGCCGACCGAGACCTGGCTGAAGAGGACCATGCCCAGAGACAGGATCGCCATTCCTGCCGCGATCAGCGGCCGGACGCCGACCTTGTTCACGAGCGCCGCGGCGACGTTCGCCCAGACGATCGACGTGCCGGCGACCGCGAGATAGGCGACGCCCGTCTTCATCGCCGAGTACCCGAGCACCTGCTGCATGTACAGCGTCAGCATCAGGAACATCGAGAAGAGCGCAGTGCCGAGGATGAAGCCGGCGACGTTGGCGCCGAGCACGGTCTTCGTCCTCAGGATTCCGAAGCGCATCAGCGGCTCGGACGCGTGGTTCTCCCAGGCGACGAAGCCCGCGAGGAGAGCCGCCGAGAGGAGGAAGATGCCGACCGCGCGGCCGGAGCTCCAGCCCCACTGATGCCCCTGCGTGATCCCGAGCACGAGCGTGGTGAGGCCCGAGGTGACGAGGACGGCGCCGAGCGCGTCGAACGTCTTCACCCGCGTGTCGCGGCTTTCGCCGAGCAGCAGCGGCGCCAGGAAGAAGGCGACCAGGCCGACCGGGATGTTGACGAAGAAGATCCACTCCCACGAGAACGCGTCCGTGAGCACGCCTCCCAGGAGAACGCCCGCCGCGGCGCCGAAGCCGCCGACCGCGCCCCAGACGCCGAGCGCGATGTTGCGCTCGCGGCCTTCGGCGAACGTCGTCATCAGGATCGCGAGCGCGGCGGGCGAGATCGTCGCAGCGCCGAGGCCCTGGATCGCCCGAGCTCCGATCAGCGACGCCTCCGACCACGCGAGCCCGCACAGGAGCGAGCCGATCGTGAAGGCGATCAGGCCGATCATGAAGAT
>JAWVCV010000228.1:0-6210 GCA_033858115.1 Gaiellaceae bacterium | reverse complement strand
CTCCCAGATGCTCGCGGTCGTGCCGGGCCCGAAGCGGTCGTTGTAGAGGACCGTCGAGATCTCGGTCACCTCCTGGGCGAGCCGGCGGGCCTCGTCCCTGCTCGAACCCTCGACGGTCAGCCGCACGAGCGAGGTGCGCGGCTCGGACTCGACGTCGACACGGTCGAGCAAGTGGTTGCCGGAGTCCTCGAGGCCGAGGTTCTCGGCCGCCGACGCCGCCACGGCGCGCGTGTGGAAGAGGGCAGCCGCCGCGGCCGCCGCTGCATCGAGCGACCGATCGGAGCCCGGCGGCTGCCCCTGCCGCACGAGCACGATCGACGCGTCCGCCCGGTAGACGGAAGGCTGCAGCAGCGTCAGGACAAGGGCGAGGACGACGCCGCCGGCCGTCGTGGCCAGCACGAGGAGCCGGTCGTCCTTCAGCATCCGCTAGGGACGGTCCTTGAGCGCCGGGAAGAGGATGACGTCCCGGATCGTCTCGCGCCCGGTCAGCACCATCGCCAGCCGGTCGATTCCGAGGCCCAGGCCTCCGGTCGGCGGCATCCCGTAGGAGAGCGCCTCGACGTAGTCCGGGTCCTCGCGCTCGCCCTCCACCGCCGCCGACTGCTGCTCGAACCGCTCGCGTTGCTCCTCGGAATCGTTGATCTCGGAGAAGGCGTTCCCGAGCTCCATGCCGCCGACGAAGTACTCGAACCGCTCGGTCAGGCTGGGATCGTCGTCCGTCGAGCGCGCGAACGGCGAGATCTCGATCGGGTAGTCGTGCACGATCGTGGGCTCGATCAGAGCCGGCTCGACGTAGTGGCTGAAGGCGTGGTCGACGAGCTGGGCCCAGTCCTTGTCCGCGTTCGTGTCGAGGCCGCGCTCGTCCAGCGCCGCGCGCAGCGCGGCCTCGTCGCGGATCCAGAGATCGTGCGCCGCGAGCGCGTCCGTGAAGCGGACCCGTGTCCAGGGGGCCTTCAGGTCGATCTCGTGCTCGCGGAAGGTCGCCTTCGTCGTCCCGGTCACCTCGAGCGCAACCGCCTCGAGCAGCCGCTCCATCCGCTCCATCGTGTCGCGGTAGTCGGCGTAGGCCTCGTACCACTCGAGCATCGTGAACTCGTTGGAGTGCTTGTAGGAGATCCCCTCGTTGCGGAAGTCCTTGCCGATCTCGTAGACGCGCTCGAGCCCGCCGACGATCAGCCGCTTGAGATAGAGCTCTGTCGCGATCCGCAGGTAGAAGTCCTGGTCGAGGTAGTTCCAGTGCGTGACGAAGGGCTCGGCGAAGGCGCCGCCGTAGCGCGGCTGCAACACCGGCGTCTCAACCTCGACGAAGCCGTCCTCGTCGAGCTGGCGCCTGATCGCGGCGACGATGCGGCTCCGGAGCAGGAAGTCGGTCCGCGTCTCCTCGTTGATCAGCAGGTCGAGGTAGCGCTTGCGGTAGCGCTGCTCGACGTCGGTGAGCCCGTGGAAGGTGTCGGGCAGCGGCGAGCGGTTCTTGGCCAGCAACTCGAAGCCGACGACCCTGAGCGAGGGCTCACCGCGGCGCGACTTCGCGGCGTGCCCCGAGACCCCGACGATGTCGCCGAGGTCGACGTCGACCTTGGGCGCGAGCAGCTGGATGCGACCGCTGCGGTCGACGAGGTCGAGGAAGGTGATCTTCCCCATCTCCCGCCGTGCCAGCACCCGCCCGGCGAGCCGAAACTCCTGCCCCTCGTCCTCCGCGCCCGGCTCGAGCGTCTCCGCCTGGGCGCGGACCGCGGCAATCTCGTCCCGATCGGGAAAGCGCTTCGGCAACATGGCTCGGAAGCCTACGCCGCTTTGATGTCGAGGATCTTGTACTTCAGCGATCCTCGTGGGGCGCTGACCTCGACGGTCTCGCCCTTCTTCTTGCCGATGATCGCCTTGCCGACCGGCGACTCGTTCGAGAGCTTGAGCTCGGACGGGTTGGCCTCTGCGGAGCCGACGATCGTGTACTCGACGGTCTGGTTCGCATCGACGTCCTTCAGGCGCACCTTGGCGCCGATCGAGACGACGCTGAGGTCGACATCGCGAGTCTGGATCACGCGCGCGTTCGAGAGGCGCTCCTCGAGCTGGGCGATCTTGTGCTCGAGCATCGCCTGCTCGTTCTTCGCATCGTCGTACTCCGCGTTCTCGGAGATGTCGCCGAACTCGCGCGCGACGCGGATCCGGTCTGCGACCTCGCGCCGCTTGTCGTTCGAAAGCGTGTCGATCTCCTGCTTCAGCTTCTCGTAGCCCTCAGGCGTGAGAATGACTTCCTTCAACGGTCCTCCCCTAAGACAAAAAGCCGGCGAAACGCGCCGACGCGGGCGCGAATGGTAGCGGCGCGCCCGGATGGGGTCAATACCTCCGAGTACCATCCGTAAACCATGTCGATCGACCTGCGCGAAAGCTGGCGGATCCGGGACGTCGAGATCCCGACGCGCCTCGTCCTGGCGCCGATGGCGGGCGTCAGCGTGCAGGCGTTCCGCCGCCAGGGCCGCCGCTTCGGCGCCGGGCTCGTCTGCTCGGAGATGGTCAGCTGCGCCGGGATCGAGCACCGCAACGAGCGGACGCTCGGCTATCTGCGCGTCGCCTCCGACGAGCATCCGCTTGCGATCCAGATCTTCGGCGCCGACCCGCGCACGATGGCGGAGGCCGCCCGCATGGTCGAGGCCGCAGGCGCCGACCTCGTCGACATCAATTTCGGCTGCCCCGTGCGGAAGGTGACCAAGACGGGCGCCGGCGCAACGCTGCTCGACGATCCGGCGCGCGCCTGTGCGATCGTCGAGTCGGTGGCGAACGCCGTCGACGTCCCCGTCAGCGTCAAGATGAGACGCGGCCTCCGCAACGGCGCCCGCACCTGCCTGGAGGTCGGCCCCCAGCTCGTCGAGGCGGGCGCGGCGACGCTGACGCTGCACCCCCGGTCGGCGCAGCAGATGTACACCGGCTTCGCCGACCACTCGCTCACTGCCGAGCTCGTCGCGCTCGTCGACGTGCCCGTGATCGCCTCGGGCGACATCACCTCGCGCGCGAAGGCGCAGTCGGTGCTGGCGACGACCGGCGCCGAAGCGGTGATGGTGGGCCGCGGCGCCCAGGGTAACCCGTGGGCGCTGCGCGAGATCGTCGACGGCGCGGGCAGCGAGCCAACTCGCGAGGAAGTCGTCGCGGAGCTCGTCCTCTTCATCCGCGAAACGGTGCGCGAGCTCGGCGAGCGGCGGGCGTCGAGCTTCCTGAAGAAGTTCTACGGCTGGTACCTCGGCCGCGGCCGCTTTCCGCGCCCGTTCAAGCAGGAGCTCGTCGTGCTCGACTCGACGGAGGACGTGGAACGGCTGCTGATCGCCGCCGCGCCGGGCGCTCTGCCGCTGCTCGAGCGCCTCGAGAGCGAGCTTCCGGGAGGCGACGAGGTTCTGCTCGACCTCCCGATCTCGATCTACGGCGGCGGCTAGCCGGTGGGGACACGGGTGCTCGTTTCTGGCTCCCGCGCGCACCGACGCTAGGCGTTCCGCTCCCAGACGATCCGCAGCCCTTCCAGCGTGAGGTGCGGGTCGACCCGGTCCAGCGTCGCCGCGTGGGGGGCGATCAGGTCGGCGAGGCCGCCCGTCGCCACGGTCTGGGCCTCGACGCCGAGCTCCTCGCGGATCCTGCCGACGATCCCGTCGACCTGGCCCGCGAAGCCGTAGACGAGCCCTGACTGGAGCCCGCCGACGGTCGTCTTCCCGATCACGGACGGCGGCGCCGCGAAGTCGACCTTCACGAGCCGCGCCGCGCGCGCGAAGAGCGCCTCCATCGAGACCTCGATCCCCGGCGCGAGGACGCCGCCGACGTACTCGCCTTCGGCCGAGACGATGTCGAAGTTGGTCGACGTGCCGAAATCGACGACGATGCACGGAGCCCCGTAGCGCTCGTTTGCCGCAACGGCGTTGACGATCCGGTCGGGGCCGACCTCTCGCGGGTCGTCGTAGCGGATCGGGATGCCCGTCTTCACGCCGGGGCCGACGGTCAGTAGCGGCGCGTGCGCCCAGCGCTCAGCGACCCGCTCCCACTCCCGCTGAAGCGCGGGAACCGTGGTCGACAGGCAGATCCCGTCGACCTCCTCGAGCTCGAAGAGCGCCCCGAGCGTGACGCCGAGCTCGTCACCGGTGCGGCTGCGGTCGGTCGCGAGTCGGAAGCTGTCCGCGAGCCGCTCGCCCTCGAACAAGCCGAGAACGGTTTGGGTGTTGCCGACATCGACGGCGAGCAGCACTGCGCGAGCCTACCCCGAGGAGACTTTGTGTTTCAGAAACACAAGCTGGTTTTGCGGCGTGCAGTGAGGCGGCGTGCGCCGGGAGCGCTCCACGACCTTGTGTTTCAGAAACACAAGCCGCGTCGGCGCTACGGCGTGTCGTCGTCTGTGGACAGGCGCTCGCCGAGGCGCTCCGCCAGCGCCTCCGCCGTCAGCTTCGGATCGTCGTTCTCGCCGCGCAGCTCCTCGACCGTGACGTCGCTCGAGGTGTAGACCTCGGCGCGCGGGATGATCCGCGTCGGCCGGTTCTTGTCCCAGACCCAGACGTCCTCCATCTTCACGTGGAAGAACGGGTAGCTCGCCTGCGGCGAGACCTGCAGGTCGAGCTTGTTGCAGAGGTACGTCGCGTCCGCCGTGAGGATGCAGTAGCGGAAGAGGCCGAAGACGGCCGTGTACTCCCGCTTCAGCGCGAGCTCGAGCTCTGCCTCGAACTCGTCGAGATCGTCGAGATGGCTCACGGAATCAGTCTAGCCTTGCGAGCAGGTCTTTCACGTGCCCGCGGCCGGGAATCACGAGGTCCGGAGCCAGCTCCGCGAGCGGCTCGAGCGCGAAGCGGCGCTCGTGCAGGCGCGGGTGCGGGACGGTCAGTCCCGGCTCGTCGAGCGTCTCCACGCCGTACAGGAGCAGGTCGAGATCGATCGTGCGCGGGCCCCAGCGCTCGCGGCGCTCGCGACCGAGCTCCCGCTCGACGGAGAGGAGGAAGGCCAGCAGCTCGCGCGGGGAAAGCTCCGTGTCGAGAGCTGCGACGCCGTTGAGGAACCGCGGCTGGTCGGTCTTCCCGACCGGCGCCGTCTCCCGCAGCGTCGAGACGGCGACGACTCCGGGCAGCGCGGCCACGGCGGCCCGAATCGTCGCCTCGCGGTCGCCGAGGTTGGCTCCGAGCCCGACGTAGGCGGTGGTCACGGCCGCGTCGCGCGGACGGCGGCGTACTCAACGGACGGGTCGAGGACGACGTCAGGCTTCCGCACCCGGACTGCCACGTGCTCGACGGCAAAGCGGGCCAGCAGCTCGTCGGCCAGCGCGGCGGCGAGCGCCTCGAGCAAGTGGTACGCGCGCCCGTCGTTCACCTCGCGGACGCAGGCGACGACATCGCGGTAGTCGACGGCGTCCTCGAGGCGATCGGAGCTGCCCGCCTCCCCCACCTCGAGCTCGATGTCGAAGAGGAAGCTCTGGCCGCGCTCCCGCTCCCAGTCGAGCGCGCCGTGGAACCCGCGCAAGGCGATCCCGTGGAGCTCGATGATCACGCGAGCGCCCCTGCGACCGTCAGCGCCTCGACGTGCTCACGCACGTCGTGCACCCGGAAGATCGACGCCCCGCGCTCGAACGCGGCGACCGCCGCGCCGAGCGACGCCGCGAGCGAGCCGACGCGGGCCGGCGGCTCGAAGAGCTTTCCGAGCGAGCTCTTCCGCGAGAGCCCGACGAGAACGGGGCGTCCAAGCGCCAGCAGGACGTCAAGCCGGCGCACGAGCTCCAGATTGTGCGCCGGCGTCTTGCCGAACCCGATCCCGGGATCGAGGCAGATCCGCTCCTCCGGGATCCCCGCGGAGACCGCGAACGCGAGCCGCTCCTCGAGGAACGCCGCCACCTCGCCGGCCACGTCCTCGTAGTGGGGGTCGACCTGCATCGTCCGCGGCTCGCCCCGCATGTGCATCAGGCAGAGATAGGCGCCCGCCTCGGCGACGACACCAGCGAGGTCAGGATCGCCGCGAAGCGCGGTGACGTCGTTGACGAGCTCGGCGCCCAGCGCAAGCGCGCGCCGCGCGACCTCGCTCTTGGTCGTGTCGATCGACACCGGCACGCCTTCGAGCCGCTCGAGCACGGGCATGACACGGCGGAGCTCCTCTTCCACGGAGACGCCCGCCGAGCCCGGCCTGGTCGACTCGCCCCCGATGTCGACGATCGCCGCTCCCTCGGCCACCATCCGCCGCGCCGCGGCTGCCGCCGCCTCCGGC
>JAWVCV010000227.1:0-3459 GCA_033858115.1 Gaiellaceae bacterium | reverse complement strand
AGCCCTGGGCGAGGGCGACGAACATGAAGACGCCGGCGACCGTCCGCTGCTCGCTCGAGGCCAGGACGTACTGCGGCAGCAGCGCGAGGATCACGAGGCCGGCGAGCGCCGCCGCTCCGAACGCCAGCGTGCGGGGTGAGGCGTTCACCTCAGACCTCCACGCGCTGGGCGTAGTACGGCTTGCCGAGCAGTCCCTCGGGCCGCACGACGAGCACGATGACGAGCACGGCGAAGGCCACCGCGTTGATCAGCGTCCCGCCGAGGTACTGGCCGCTCCACGCCTGGACGACGCCCAGCATGAGGCCGCCGACGAGCGCTCCCCACATGTTGCCGAGGCCGCCGAGGACGGCGATGACGAAGCTCTGCAGCGTGAAGCCGCCGGCGTCGGACGGGCTGAAGGTGTCCACCGTCCCGGAGATCGCGCCCGCCGCGCCGGCCAGGCCGGCGGCGATGCCGAACGTGATGCCGTAGACGCGCCGGACCTTCACGCCCATCAGCCGCGCCGCGCCGCGGTCCATCCCCGTCGCCTTGATTGCCAGGCCGAGCCGCGTGCGATCCATGAACCAGACGAGCCCGACGGTGAAGGCGATCGCGATCGCGAACGCGATCAGGCGCCCGTAGGGCACGCGCACGTCGCCGAGCTCCAGGCTGTCGGACCCGTACGTCGTGTCGATCGAGCGGAAGTCGCCGGTGAACAGCAGTACGAGGCCGTTGACGAGGAGCAGGCTGAGCCCGAACGTCAACAGGAGCGTCATCCAGATCGGGGCGTTGACGACCAGGTTGATGAGGTAGCGCTGGATGACGTAGCCGGCGGCGAGCAGCGCGACGCCGGCCACCACCATCCCCACCAGCGGATGGATCCCCGCGCTCGAGTCGAGCTTCCAGCCGCTGTAGGCACCGATCAGCACGATCGCGCCGTGCGCGAGATTGACGATGTTCATCACGCCCCAGACCAGCGAGAAGCCGACCGCGACGAGGGCGAGCAGGCCGCCCTGGAGCAGCCCGTTCACCGTCGCCTGGAGGAACTGGGTCATCGCCGGCTGGCGCTTAGCCGCCGGCGGGCCACTGCAGCTTCGCCTGTGCCTGGTCGGCGGGGTAGATCGTCACCGGCTTGCCCTTCTGGATCTGGATCGCCGACATCGGCTTCTCGCTGTTCTTGCCGGTGGGGTCGAACTTGATCGGCCCGAAGAACGAGTCGGTGTTCAGGCCGGCGATCGCGTCGCGCACCTTCGCCGGGTCGGTCGAGCCCGCCTTCTCGACGCCGAGGACGAGCGCCAGGCAGGCCGCGGCCGCCTCGGCGCTGTGGTACTCGGCCGTCTCGCCGAAGCGCTTCTCGAAGTCCTGCGCGTACTGCTGCGCGGTGCCGAACACCTTGTCCTTGCCCTTGGCGTCCGGCGTCCACTGGGTCGAGCCGACGACGCCCTCGGCCTGCTTGCCCAGGGCCTTCGCGAAGTCCGGCGTCGGAGGCGCGACGGTCTCGCCGAAGCCCTTGGGGCGGACGCCGAGCTCGTTGCCCTGCTTGACGGCGGCGATGCCCTCCTCGACGTGGGCCGAGACGAGGATGAGGTCCGGCTTCATCGGCCGGATCTTCGTCAGCGCGGAGGAGACGTTCGTCGTGTGCTCGGCGACGAACTCGGTCGTGAGGAGCTTCATCCCCTGCTTCTTGACCTCCGCGGCGCCGCCCTTGGCTCCCGTCTTGGAGAAGCCGTCGTCGGCGGAGATGATCGCCACGGTCTTCGGCTTCGGGCTCGCGTTGTCGGCGATCGCCTTGACGATCACAGCGAGGTACGACGTCGCCGGTGAGAGCACCGCGAACGTGTTCTTGTAGCCCTTGCTGAAGATCGCGTTGTCGGCGCCGGAGGAATCGACCATCACCTGGCCGTTCTTCTCCACGACCGCCGAGGCGGCCTCGGTGGAGGGCGATCCGTAGGGCCCGAGGATCAGTTTGCTTCCGCTGTCGTTGAACTGGTCGACGAGCTGCGCGGCCGCGTCGGGCTGGGACTTGTCGTCCTTGTAGGTGATCGCGATCTTCATCTTCTTGCCGCCGACCGCGACGCCTCCGGCGCTGTTGACCTTGTCCTGACAGAGCTGGTAGCCGAACTTCGTGAGTCGCCCCTCCTTCGCGAGCGAGCCCGTGAGCGAGAGCGCGGCCCCGACCTGGAGCTTCCCGCCCTTCGTGCTCCCGCCGCCGCCGCTGCCGGCGTTGCCGGCACCCTTTCCGCAGCCCGCGACGACCAGCGCGAGCGCGCAGGCGATCCCCAACCACGGTCCGATCGATCGCAGACCTCGCATCGTTCTCCTCCCTCGCTCCACTGACTCCCTCGGTCGGCCGTACCCCTGCGCGTTGCTGATAAACGTTCGCGTGATGCGCCTCGCGCCGACCAGCGACCTGTGGTGGAAGAACGCGGTCGTCTACTGCCTCGACGTCGAGACGTTCTATGACGCCGACGGCGACGGCTGCGGCGACGTCGCCGGGCTGATCGAGCGGATCGACCACGTCGCCGCGCTCGGCGCGACCTGCGTGTGGCTGATGCCGCTCTACCCGACGCCCAATCAGGACGACGGCTACGACATCACCGACTACCTGAGCGTCGACCCGCGCCTGGGCGACCTCGGCGACGTCGCCGAGGCGATCCGGCACGCCAACGACCGCGGCCTGCGCGTGCTCGCCGACCTCGTCTTCAACCACACCTCGATCGAGCACCCGTGGTTCCGCTCCGCTCGCTCGAGCCGCGACTCGCCGTACCGCGACTACTACGTCTGGACCGACGACCCGTCGCACGCGCAGGGCACGACCGAGGACAACTGGACGTGGGACGAGCAGGCGGGGCAGTACTACATGCACCGCTTCCTGCCCTTCCAGCCCGACCTCAACATCGTCAACCCGGCGGTCCGCCGGCAGATCACCAAGACGGTCGGCTTCTGGCTCGCGCTCGGCGTCTCCGGCTTCCGTATGGACGCCGTGCCGTTCATGTGCGAGGAGGTCGGCGGCGACCGGCCCGACTCCGGCGAGGGCCGGCGCTGGCTGCACGCCCTGCGCGAGTACGCCGGCCGTCGCCGCGCCGGGGCGATGCTGATGGGCGAGGTCAACCTCGCGATCGACGACCTCGAGTCCTACTTCGAGGACCACGGCGACGCCCTGCACCTGCAGCTCGGCTTCCTCATCAACCAGCGCCTCTGGCTCTCGCTCGCGCGCGGCGAGGCGGCGCCGCTCGAGGACCTGATCCGCCGGCTGCCGGTGCCGCCGCCCGACTCCGGCTGGGCGACGTTCCTGCGCAACCACGACGAGCTGACGCTCGACAAGCTCTCCCAATCCGAGCGCGACGACGTCTTCGCCGCCTTCGGGCCGGACAAGGACATGCAGATCTACGGCCACGGGATCCGCCGCCGCGTCGCCTCGATGCTCTGCGGGGACGGCCCCCGGCTGCGCATGGCGTGGTCGCTGATGCTCACCCTGCC
>JAWVCV010000226.1:0-2812 GCA_033858115.1 Gaiellaceae bacterium | reverse complement strand
GACAGACTGCTGGGATGAATGTCGCGTACTTCAGCCCGATGCCGCCGGAGCGGTCCGGGATCGCCGACTACAGCGCGCACTTGCTGCCGGCGTTGCAGGAGCGGATCGGCGTGCACGTCGTCCGTCGCGGCCGTACCCGTCCTGCCCGGGGCGCCGATCTCGCGCTCTATCACGTGGGCAACAACCCGGATGCGCACGGCTGGATCGTCGACGCGCTCCGCAAGCGCCCCGGCGTCGTCGTCCTGCACGACTTCGTCCTCCACCATCTCGTCGCCGGGCTGACGATCGGCCGCCGCGACGGCCACGGCTACCTCGACGCGATGGAGCGGGAGGGTGGGGTCGTCGGCCGGCTGCTCGGGCACGGCGTCCTCGACAAGCGGATCCCGCCGCTCTGGGAGAGCCGCCCGGAAGACTTCCACCTGGCAGGTGAGGTGCTCCGCCTGGCGACCGGCCTGATCGTCCACTCGCGCTACGTCGAGGAGCGGGCGCGCGCGGCAGGCTTCGAGGGCCCGGTCTGGCGGATCCCGCATCCCGCGTGGGCGGTGCCGCCGGTCGAGCCCGCGGAGATCCAGGGCAGCCCGCTGATCGGCTCCTTCGGCAACGTCAACGCGAGCAAGCGGATCCCGCAGCTACTCGAGGCCTTCGCGCGCCTGCGCCGCGAGCGGCCCGACGCGCGTCTGCTCCTCGTCGGCGCCGTCTCGCCCGGCTTCGATCTCGACCGGCGCCTGCAGCGGCTCGGCCTGTCCGGCGAAGGTCTCTTGCGGGAGGCCTACGTCGAGGAAGACCGGCTCTGGTCGCTGATGGCCGCCTGCGACGTCTGCGTCAACCTGCGCGCGCCGACGATGGGAGAGACGTCGGGCAGCGTCATCCGCCAGCTCTCGCTCGGGAAGCCCGTCGTCGTCAGCGACGTGGGCTGGTTCGCAGAGCTGCCCGACTCGGTCGCGCTGAAGGTGCCCGTCGACGCGCACGAGGCCGAGACGCTCTACGCGGCGCTCGCGCTGCTCGCTGGGGATGATGTCGCGCGCGCGGCGATGTCCGCGGCCGCGCGCGAGCTGGTGCGGCGCGAGCACGACCTCGGACGAGCGGCCGACCTCTACGTCGCCGCGCTCGAGCAGGCGGCGGGCGGCGAGGCGGTTGCCGATTCGGTGCTGGGGGACGTCGCGGCCGCGGCGGCGGACGTCGGGATCGAGCCTGGCTCGCCGGAGGCGGCGGAGCTCGCGCGCCGCCTCGCCGAGGTCGAGCTTGGTCGATAGGTTCCGCCGCGTCCCAGCGTGGGCGTGGCTCGCGGGCATCGTCGCCGTCTCGATCGTCTTCCGGGCCTGGCTCGGGAGCCGGATCGAGGCTCCGTTCATCTTCACCGACGAGCTCCAGTACCAGGAGAACGCCCGCAGCCTGGCGGCGGGAGCCGGGGTCCGGGTTCGAGACGAGCCCTACGACGTCGTCAGCGTGCTCTATCCGCTGCTGCTCGCGCCGGCGTACGCGCTCTTCGACGCCCTGCCCGACGCCTATGCGGCGGCACGGACGATCAACGCCGTCGTCATGTCCCTCGCCGCCGTGCCCGCCTACCTGATCGCGCGCCGGGTCCTGCAGCCGCCGTTGTCGCTCCTGGGGGCGCTGCTCGCGGTCGCGCTGCCGTCCCTCGCCTACACGGGGACCCTGATGTCCGAGAACGCGTTCTATCCCGCCTTTCTCCTCGTCGCGTGGGCGCTCGTCAGGGCGTTGGAGCGGCCGACGATCGCCCGGCAGGCCGTGCTGCTCGCATCGTGCGGAGCGGCGACGCTCGTCCGCGTCCAGGCCCTCGCGTGCGTGCTGTCGGCGTTGACGGCGCCGTTGCTGCTTCGGGCAGTCGTGCGGAGACCGCTGCGACCGTTCCTGCCCCTGTACGGCGCCGTCGGCAGCGGCGCCGTCCTCGTGCTTGTCGCCCAGCTCGCGCGGGGCGAGTCGCTGCAAAGCCTCTTCGGCGCCTACGCCGTCGTCGGCGAGGGCGGCTACGACGTCGCCAATGTGATCCGCTTTCTCTTCTGGCACGTCGCCGAGCTCGATCTCTACGTCGGCGTCTTCCCGCTCGCCGCCTTCGTGCTCCTGGCCGCGCGAATCCGGGAGCTGGACGAGCCGGCGCAGGCGCTCGTGGCCGCGACCGCTGCGCTCTCCTGCTGGACGCTGCTCGTGGTCGCAGCCTTCGCATCCCGGTTCGCCGACGCAATCGAGGAGCGGAACATGTTCGTGGTGGCGCCGCTGCTGCTGATCGGCCTGCTCGTGTGGATCGACCGCGGCGCCCGCCGGCCACGGCTGCTCGCCACGGTTGCCGCCGCCGTCGGGGCCGTCCTGCCGGCGCTGATCCCGTACGAGCGCTTCCTCCAGCTCAAGGTCCGCTCCGACACGCTGATGCTCGTGCCGCTCTGGAACGTGCAGGACTCGGTGACGTTGCCGCGCCTCGACGACGTGGTGCTCGTCGCCGGCCTCGCGGCGGGGGCGGCGTTCCTGCTCGTCCCGCGCCGCTTCGCCCTCGTTCTCCCTGTGGCCGTGCTCGCCTACTTCCTCCTCGCGATGCAGCCGATCCACGCGGGACCGCACGGCATGGAGGCCGCCGCCGCGGATGCGCGCTTCGAGGGGATCAGCGTCCCGCAGCGCGACTGGATTGATCGCGCCGTCGGGCGGGACGCGGAGGTTGCGGCGGTCTGGACGGGCCTCGCCCACCGCTTCACGATCCACCAGAACGAGTTCTTCAGCCGCAGCGTCGGCCCCGTCTACACGCTCGGGGGCGCGATGCCGGGCGGCTTCCCCGAGACCCAGGTGACCGTGGACAAGAGAA
>JAWVCV010000225.1:0-4038 GCA_033858115.1 Gaiellaceae bacterium | reverse complement strand
TCAGGTTCAGCTGGTGGCCCTTCCAGAGGACACGCACGGCCTGCGCCTTGATCGTGATCCCCCGCTCGCGCTCGAGCTCCATCGAGTCCAGCAGCTGCTCCTTCATGTCGCGGTCGGCGACCGTGTCCGTGAGCTGGAGGATGCGATCGGCCAGCGTCGACTTCCCATGGTCGATGTGGGCGATGATCGAGAAGTTGCGGATGTGTGCTTGGTCCATGCGGGATCAGGCCCTGCGGAAGCGGTCTCGCAAGGAGAGTAGCGCCGACAGCTCCTGCACCCGCAACGCCCGGCACGCCGCGAGGTAGACGGCGCCACCAACGAGGAGCGCCGTTCCGAGCGAGACGATCTGGCCGCCCAACGAGCGGCCAACCACCTCGTCGAGCCCGCGCCAGACGCCGTAGCCCGTCGCAGCGAGGAGCGCCGAGGCAATCGTGACGAGGCCGAAGGAGCGCGCCGTCGCGGTCAGGTCGATCCGACCGATCCGGCGGCGCATCGCTACGAGCAGCATCGCGACGCCGGCGATGTTCGCCAGCGAGATCGCGAGCGGGACTCCCCAGGTGCCGAAGCGGTAGAAGACGGTGTAGAGCGCCCCGTTGACGGCGAGGTTCGCCAGCGCGACCGTTGTGGGGATCCAGGGCTCCTGGAGGCTGAAGAAGCCGCGATTCAGCATCAGCATCATTCCGTTGAAGGCAAGCCCCACGGAGAACGCCGCAAGTGCGCCCGCGACCACGGTCGTCTGATCGGGGTCGAAGGCGCCGCGCTGGTAGAGCAGCCGGACGATCGGCTCCGCAAGCACGATCGAGACCGCAGCGGCCGGCAGCAGCAGGAAGTTGATCTGGCGCAGCCCCATCGAGACCGTGTCGCGGAAACCGGCGATGTCGCCTCGCGTTGCGAGCCGCGCGAGTGACGGAAACAGGACCGTCGCGACTGCAACGGAGAACATCCCCTGCGGGAGCATGTAGATCCGGAATGCCTTGTCGATCGCGTTCGGCGCAATCGTCGGGTCGATCCACTTCGCGGCGACGAAGGTGCCGATGACGGCGTTCACGTTGATCAGCCCGAGCCCGAGCATCACAGGCCCCATCAGCTTGAAGACCTGCTTCACGGCGGGGTCGCGCACGTCGAGGGCGAGGCGCAAGCGGCCGTCCAGCCCACGTAGCCAGGGCAACGGCAGCAGGAGCTGGAGGACCGTGCCGGCGACGATCGAGCCCGCGTAGACGTAGAGCTTTCCGCTCTCGGAATCCGCCTGCGGCACGCCGATCACGAGCCCGGCGATGATCGCGACGTTCCAGAAGACGGGCGTCAGCGCCGGGATCGTGAACTGGTCGTAGCTGTTCAGGATCCCGGTGACGATCCCGAAGAGCCCGAGCAGGACGACGATCGGGAAGAGGATCTGGGACAGCGTCACCGTCAGGTCGTCGTAGGCGTTCGTCAGCGGGGGCATCAGAAGCGGCGCTACGAGGATGAAGAGCGCAGTCAGCCCGCCGACGATCAGCAGGAAGAGCCAGAACACCGTGGAGGCGACCCTCCAGGCACGCGCCCGCTCCCCCTTCTCGAGCAACTCGCTGAAGACGGGGACGAACGCGGACGAGAGCGCCGCGTCGGCCACGAGCGCCCGGATGAGGTTCGGAATCTGGAACGCGACGGTGAAGGCGTTGATCGGGCCGCGCGCCCCGAAGTAGTAGCCGGCGACCATCTCGCGCACGAGCCCGAGCACGCGCGAGAGGCCCGTTGCGGCCGAGAAGATGGCCGTCGACCACGCGAGCCGGCGTGCCTGGGCCCGCGTCTCCACGGAAGCGAGTATAGGAACGGGGTCTGCTACCATCGTCCGCGCCCGCCGAGTGCGGGCCTTTCTTCGAGATGCCGAACATCAAGCAACAGGAAAAGCGAGTCCGGAGCGCCGAGCGTCAGCGGGCGGAGAACCTCCGCTACCGCTCGACGGTCAAGACGCTGACGAAGCGCGTCGAGTCCGCCGTCAGCGACGGCGACAAGGACAAGCTCGCCGCCGAGTACCTCGAGCTCGTGCGCACGCTCGACAAGGCCGTCTCGAAGGGCGCGCTGCACAAGAACACCGCCGCGCGCAAGAAGGCGCGGGCGGCCCGGGTCGTGTCGGGCCCAGCCGCAGCCGCTTAGGCTTCGGCGCTCACGTCGATCAGCGCTCGCTGCAGCTCGAGGTCGGGCGCCAGCTTGCTGCCGCCCTTGAGCGCGTAGTCGAGCGCGGCGAGGCGCACGATCGCCGCCCGCAGCTCCTCGTCTGAGAAGTTCGTCGCCTGCGCGAAGACCTTTTCGACGTAGAAGGGGTGTCGCTTCAGCGTCGAGGCTGCGTCGCGCGGCCGGATGCCCTCGCTCGCGAGCTGCCGGCAGCGGCGCATGAACGAGAGGTGGTTGCCGAGCGCGCCGGCCAGGCGCGGCGCCGTGTCCCGCCGCGGCCGTCCCTCCCGCTCGAAGATGGTCTCGCTCGCCTCCAGCGTGCGTCCGGTGTCCCGCTGCGCCCACGCGTCGGTGAGCGCGAACGTCGGCGTCTCGGCCACGGGCGCCACCAAGAGCTCGACCTCCCGCTCGCCGATCGGCTCGTCTCCGGCCCAGATCGCGAGCTTGTCGACCTCGTTCGCCAGCTGGTTCATGTCCTCGCCGACGAGATGGACGAGCGCCGCGCAGGCGTCCGGCTCGGCGCGCGCGCCCGCTTGCTTGAAGCGCTCGGCGACCCAGTTGTTGAGATTGCGCTTGGCGACTTCGAAGGCCAGCACGTCGCCGGCCTTCGCGCAGGCCTTCGTCAGCGGGGCGTCCTTCTTCAGCTCTTCGGCGACAAGCGCGAGCACGGTGCCTGGAGCGGGCGAGGCGAGGTACTCCTCGATCGCCTTCACGTCGGCCGCCTTCCAGCCGTTGGCGAGCCGCCCCTCGTTGTTTCGCCTGCCGTCCACGCCGACCACGACGACGAGGCGGGCGTCGCCGAAGAGGCTGCCGACGTTGCACAGTGCGGCGGCGTCCAGCCCCGACGTCTCCTGGGCGCTGACGAGCTCGACCGCCTCCGGCTCGAAATGGCGCCGCAGCCGCTGCAACGCGGTCTCGATCTTCGGGCGATCGCTGCCCGTAAGCAGGTAGACGGCCTTCAGGTCGGGGGACGCGGCCATGCGCCCAGCCTACTCAACGGTCCGTCCGGACACTGAGGCGCCGGCCGTCCGACTCGATCACGACACGGCCGTCCTCGTCGGTGCGGAAGAGGCTGAGCCCCGGGCTTCCCCGCAGCGCGGCGAGCGTCGAGGGCCGCGGATGCCCGTAGTCGTTGCCCCGGCCGCAGGAGATCACCGCAACTGCCGGTCGCAGCTCTCGCAACTCGTTCTCGAGCCCGGCGTCCGCCGACCCGTGGTGGGCGACCTTGAGGATCTCGATCCGGCGTGAGAGCAGCTGCGCGGTGACGTCCGTCTCCGCGTCCGCCGTCAGCAGCGCATCGACCTGGCCGTAGGTGGCGAGCACGACGATCGGCAGCAGGTTCGGGTCGGTGGAGGGCGTACCGGCGCGATCGGGCCAGAGCACGCGCAGTCGCAGTCGACCGAGCCGGAACGCCGCTCCCGCGCGCGTCTCGGCGACCGGGATGTGCCGCTTGCCGGCCACCTCGAGGGCAGCGCGCTCGTACGGCCCCGACACCGCCAGCCGCGGGTCGAGCACCCGATCGACGGCGAGCCGCTGCAGAATCGTCTCGGCGCCGCCGATGTGGTCGCGTTGGGGATGCGTCAGGACGAGCGCCGACAGCCTCCGGACGCCGAGCTCTCGTAGCTGCTGCGCCACGTGCGCTTCCGGCGGGCCCTGGTCGACGAGGACCGCGCCCTGCGGCACCTGCAGCAGGATCGAGTCTCCCTGCCCCACGTCGAGAACGGTCATCCGGAAGCCCGTCGGCGGCGGCAGGTGCTGCGTCGGCAGAAGACGCCAGACGAGCAGCGCCGGGACGAGCGTCGCGGCGCATGCGATCGCGAGCGGACGCCGCCAACGGGGCAGCCGCTGCAGGGCGACAATCGCGACCGGCGTCCCGATCAGGACGAC
>JAWVCV010000224.1:0-10031 GCA_033858115.1 Gaiellaceae bacterium | reverse complement strand
GCCAGTGGGACAGGCTCGACCGGCGCAGCGACTACCACGAGCTGCGGTGGCGGAGCGACGGGCTCCGGCTCCGGCTCCGGCTCCGGGTCGGGCTCGGGCTCCGGCTCCGGCTCCGGCTCGGGCTCGGGCTCTTCCACGGCGACAGGCTGCGGCTCGGGAGGCTGCGGCTCCGCAGTGGGCAGAGCTTCGGGCTCCGGCTCCGGCTCCGGCTCCGGCTCCGGCTCAGGTTCCGGTTCGGGCTCCGGCTCAGGTTCCGGCTCAGGTTCCGGTTCCGGTTCGGGCTCCGGCTCCGGCTCCGGCTCCGGCTCGGGCTCGGCCTCGGGCTCGGGCTCGGGTTCCGGCTCGAACGCGAGCACTGGCTGGACGACCACCTCGGGCGGCGGTTCCGGCTCGCGGCGGCGCCAGGCAATCCACTCGGCCGCGACGGTCGTCAGATAGGCGGCGGCCATCACGGCGACGATCGCCGGCGTAGTCAGTTGCAGCAGGCCCGAGACAAGCGCAGCCGCGAGCAGGAAAGCGGCAAGGAGCGCGAAGCGCGGCCAAGGTCGACCGAGCATGCGCGCGTCTACCGCTCGGGCTCGGACTCGTCGTCCTCGGCCGGTTCAGCCGCTTCCACGTCCGCGGCCTCGCCCGGCGGAGGGCCGGACAGCGGCGGTGAAGCCGGGTCCGAGACGGGCGGCTCCCAGACGGGTGCGTCGGGCAGCGACCGTTCGGCCGTGGGCGGCACCGACACCGGGGGGTCGACGACACCAGGCTCGCCCGCCGGCTCCTCGACCTCGGGCTGTGGCGTGACCGGCGGCTCCTCGGCCGTCTTGGCCGCGAACTCCTGCGCGGGTCGCGGCGGCACCGGCTGGGCGGAGCGCGCGATTTCGCTGTCGTTGGCCTCGACGATCGACAGGACGACCTGAGTGATCGCCGGCTCGCCGAGACCGGCGGCGGCGAGCAACTGCTCCGCGCCCTTCTGGGCGCGGCCCATCACCGCGGTCGCCTGAGCACGCGCCCACTCGAGCGTCTGCTCGACCTCGGCCCGCGCTGCGTTCGTCAACTCGGTCGCCTGATGCCGCGACTGCTCGAGCAGCCGGTTGCCGCGTGTCTCGGCCTCGCGCAGCTCGCGCGTCGCGTCGGCGTTCGCCTTCGCCAGCAGGTCGCGGGCCTCGCCCTTGGCTGCGTTCACGATCTCGGCCCGCTGGCGCTCCGACTCGTTGCGATAGCGCTCGATCTCGGCCTCCCGCGCCTGCAGCTCACGCTGCTTCGCGCGCACCTCGGCCTCGGTGCGCTGAAGCTGCGTCGCAGACGCGGTCTGCGCATCGCGCTCCAGCGTGTCGGCGAACTCGGCCGCAGCCCGGATCAGGTGCAAGGCGTCCATGCGGACGGCGTGGCCGGTGGGCTCGACGTTCGACGTCTTGCGGGCGGCCTGGAGGACGCGAAGCTGCGCCTGCAGCTGCGCCGTGTGGCGCCGGAAGGCGTCGAAGGCGTCGCGGACGGCCTGCTGGTCGTACCCCTCGCCGGCGCGCTGGAGCTGCTCGACGGTCGGAAGGGCGGTCAGCCCTGCGGCGGAACGCTCTGACTCACCTGACGACATCTGGATGCACGCTTTCTGAGGTTGGGGTTCTTGGCGTCGGGAGCGACGCCGCGATGGCGCGGCTCACCCGGAAGTATGCCCTGTTCATCGGCTGCTCAGGGCGGAAATCTTAGGTTGGAGGCTCGATCAGCCTAATTCCGAGCTCGTCGAGCTGCTCCTGCGTCACCTCGGACGGCGCCCCGCTCATCGGATCGACGCCGGCCTGGTTTTTCGGGAACGCGATCACGTCGCGCAGGTTCGGCTCGCCTGCGAGCACCATCGTCATTCGGTCGATTCCGAGCGCGATCCCGCCCATCGGCGGCGCACCCATCGCGAGCGCGTCGAGCAGGAAGCCGAACTTCGAGCGTTGCTCCTCGTCGGAGAGGCCGAGCAGCTCGAAAACCTGCGCCTGGATCTCCGGCTCGTGGATCCTGAAACTGCCGCCGCCGAGCTCGTTTCCGTTCACGATCAGGTCGTAGGCGTGCGCCAGCGCGTGCTCGGGATCCTCGTGGAAGCGGTCCTTCCACTCGTCCGTCGGGCGGGTGAAGGGATGGTGCACGGCCGTCCAGCGCCCCTCGTCGTCATCGCGCTCGAACATCGGGAAGTCGTGGACCCACAGGAACGTGAAGACGTCCTCGTCGATCAGGCCGAGCTCCTTGCCGAGGTGGCTGCGGAGCGCGCCGAGGACGCGCGACGTCGCGGGCCGGCCGTCGGCGGCGAAGAGCACGGTCGTGCCCGGATCGCTGCGGAAGAGCGAAAGCTCCTCCTCGGAGAGGAACTTCGCGATCGGCGAGCGGACCTCTCCCTCCTCGTCGTAGACGAGGTACGCGAGCCCCTTCGCCCCCCACTCCTTCGCCAGCTCCTCGAGCTTGGCGAGGTCGCCGCGCGAGAGCTCCTGCGGCACGCGCAGGAAGCGCACGGCCTCGGCGTTCTTGAAGACGCCGAACTCCGAGCTTCGCGTCGCCTCCGTCGCGTCCTCGATCTCGAGACCGAAGCGCGTGTCGGGCTTGTCGGTACCGAAGCGGCGGTCGGCCTCGGCGAAGGTCATGCGGGGAAACGGCGTCTCGATCTCGATCCCGAGCGCCTCCCGCCAGATCCGCGCATACATCTGCTCCATCGTCGTGTAGAGGAACTCCTGGTCGGGGAAGCTCATCTCGACGTCGAGCTGCGTGATCTCCTGAACGCGGTCGGCACGGAGATCCTCGTCGCGGAAGCAGATCGCGATCTGGTAGTAGCGATCGAAGCCGGCGACCATCGTCAGCTGCTTCAGGATCTGCGGGCTCTGGGGCAGCGCATAGAAACGGCCCTTCTGCAGGCGCGAGGGGACGACGAAGTCGCGCGCGCCCTCCGGCGTGGGCTTGAAGAGGATCGGCGTCTGGATGTCGAGGAAGCCGGCCGCCTCCATCTCGCGGCGGATGATCCCGACCATCTGCGCCCGCAGGGTGATGTTCCGCTGCAGCTTCTCGCGGCGCAGGTCGAGCCAGCGGTAGCGCAGCCGCAGCGTCTCGTCCACATTCTCCTCGTCCAGCTGGAACGGCAGCGGCGCCGAGCGGCTGACGATCTCGAGCTGCTCGACCTGGAGCTCGACCTCGCCCGTGGGCATGTTCGGATTGACGGTCTCGGGGCTGCGGGCCACGAGCATCCCCTCGGCGCGGAGCACGAACTCGTTCCGGATCTGGTGCGCGAGCTCCGCGGCCTCCGGCGCGAGCTCCGGGTTGATCACGAGCTGCGTGATCCCGCTGCGGTCGCGGAGGTCGACGAAGATCAGGCCGCCGTGGTCGCGTCGCCGGGCCACCCAGCCGGCGAGCGTCAGCTTCTCGCCCACGAGCTGCTTCGTGGGCTCGCCCGCCATGTGGGTGCGCCAGGTCTTCGGTGTGCTCATCGGGACAGTCTGCCGAGAACGTCCGCGTGGGCGACCGGTTCGTCCTGCGCCCCCGGCCGGCGGATCAGCGCGTCGTCGGGGCGCAGGATCACGGTCGTATCCGCGCCGGAGCGCCCCGCCTGCGTCAGCTGGCCCTTGAGCGAGCGGCCCGCGTAGTCGGTGTCGGCGGCGACGCCGAGGTCGCGCAGCTGCTTCAGGAGCGGTGGCACGAGCGCTCGCGAGGCCTCCGGCTCGACGGCGACGAAGACGTCGACGTGCGGCGGCTCGGTGTCAGCGACGCCTTCCTCCTCCATTGCGATCAGCAGCCGCTCGATGCCGGCGCCGAAGCCGACGCCCGGCGTCGGCGGCCCGCCGATCTCCTCGACGAGGTAGTCGTAGCGGCCGCCGCCGGAGATCGTCGAGTTCTCGTTCGCCATCGGGCCGACGAACTCCCAGGCCGTGCGCGAGTAGTAGTCGAGCCCGCGCACGAGCGTCGGCACGAGCTCGTAGCGGACACCCGTCGCGTCGAGATCGGCGCGGACGGCCGCGAAGTGCGCCTGGCAGGCGTCGCAGAGCGAGTCGCCGATCTTGGGCGCGTCCTGCAGGAGCGCCTGCGTCTTCGGGTTCTTGACGTCGAAGACGCGGAGCGGGCTCGTCTGGAGCTTCTGGATAGCCTCCTCGTCGAGCTCGTCCCGGTGCTCGTCGAGCCAGGCGGTCAGCCGCTCGACGTAGGCGGGCCGGCAGTCGCGGCAGCCGATCGAGTTCAGCTCCAGGCGGTAGCTCGTGATCCCCAGCCGGTGCAGGAGCGTGTCGTAGAGCTGGATGATCTCGGCGTCGATCGCGGGATCCTTCGAGCCGATCGCCTCGAGCGACAGCTGCCAGTGCTCCCGGTAGCGCCCGCGCCCGGGTGCGCCATAGCGGTACATCGAGCCGATCGTGTAGAGCTTCTGGGGCTGCGGCTCCCGGTGCAGCCCGTGCTCGACGTAGGCGCGGGCGATCGGCGCCGTGCCCTCCGGCCGCAGGGTCAGCGACCGGTCGGAGCGGTCGGTGAAGGTGTACATCTCCTTCTGCACCACGTCGGAGCCCTGCCCGGACGTCCGCAGGAAGAGATCGGTGTCCTCGAACACAGGCGTCTGGATCGGCCGGTAGCCGTAGAGCGCCGCGAGCCGCTCCATCTCGCCCGTGACGCGCCGCCAGAGCGGCTGCTCGGACGGGAGGATGTCATGCGTCCCGCGCGGCCGCTCGAGCTTGTTCACGGCGTGCGGAGCTCGGCCAGGAACGGGTTGCGTGCGAGCTCGTCGCCGAGTGTCGTCGCGGGCCCGTGGCCGGAGTAGACGGTCGTCTCGGGCGGGTAGGCGTCCGCGAGCGAGCGGATCGACTCGAGCAGCGTCTCCCAGTCGCCGAAGGGCAGGTCGGTGCGCCCGACCGAGCCCGCGAACAGGACGTCGCCCGAGAAGAGGCTGCCGTCCACGTAATAGGACAGGTGACCGGGCGAGTGGCCGGGGACCTGACGGACCTGGAAGGAGATCCCGGCCACGTCGACCGTCTCGCCTCCCGAGAGCAACGTCGCCTCGCCGGTGTACGGGCGTGTCGGAAGGCCTGGGAAGAACTCGCTCGGACGCCGGAAGACGTCCAGCTCGCCCTCCGGAAGCCACACGGGCGCGCCTGTTCCCTCAGCCAGGTCCGCGAGCGCGCCGAAGTGGTCGAAGTGGCTATGGGTGAGCAGGATCGCCGCGCACGCGGCGCCCGAGCGGGCGAGCGCGAGCCGGATCTCGGCGGCGTTGTCGCCGGGATCGATCACGACCGCTTCGCCCGCCTCGCGGCCCGCCCGTACCAGGTAGCAATTCGTCCCGATCTGGCCGAGCGAGAGCTGGTCAACCGCAATGGCCATGGGCGGATGAGTTTATCCTTGCCCCCGTGCAGTGCTGGAACCTGATGGAGATCGACGCGCCGGACGGGACCCGCGACCCGGTCGTCGTCCACTCGGGGAACGAGGCGCGGGCCGTCCTGATCGTCCTCAAGCCCGGCCAGGAGCTCGGCGACCACCAGGTCAAGGAGAACGCGTGGGTCACCGTGCTCGAGGGGACCGTGCGCGTGTCCGCCGGCGGCAGCACGGTCGAGGCAGCCCCGGGAATGCTGCTTCGCTTCGATCCCGACGAACGGCATTCGCTCGGCAGCGACGAGGGCGCACGGATCCTGCTGCTGCTCGCGCCCTGGCCCGGCGACGGGCACTACCGCGGCAGCGCGGCTTAGTCCTTCTTCGCAGGCCGCGCGAGGCGCCGCTGGTAGGAGCGCCACATCATCGAGTCCATGAAGTAGCTGAAGGGCAGGAAGAAGCCCATCAGCACCAGCGTGTTGATCACCTTCTGCGCCGTCGACAGCTCGGGTGAGAGGAAGAAGACGACGATGAGCATGAGCGGGAAGAAGAGAAGGCCTCGCTTGCCCGTTCGGCGCCACGAAGGGGGTTCGATCGTGCGGCCGCCGCGGCCGACAGGCCGGCTCTTCGCCGTCCTCTCGCTCTTCTTCGTCAGCGCCGCGCCGGCGAACTCCTCCGCTTCCGTCGGGTCGAGCTCGCGGCCCGTGTCGTCCACATAGACGTCTTCGTACTCGTGCCGCTTGAGCTTTTCGCGGCGGCGCTGCTGCTTTTTCGACGGCATGGGCTCAGTATGCCGCCCGGCTCCAGGCGACGGCGCCGTCCTTGACCACGGCGGCGACGACCTCGCCGCCGAGGTGGTAGGCGAGGTGCCGCCAATCAGGCGCGCCTAGCAGCGTCAGGTCGGCGGCGTAGCCGGGCGCGATCCGGCCCAGGCGGTCGGCGCGACCAAGCACGTGGGCCGCGTTGACGGTGCACGCGGCCAGCGCCTCCGCCGGGCTCAGGGTCAGCTGCGTGGCGGCCAGCGAGTTGACGAGCGGGAGGCTCTCGCAGAACGCGCTGCCGGGGTTGAAGTCGGTGGCCAGCGCGACGGCGGCCCCCGCGTCGACGAGTCTCCGGCCGGGAGGCATCTGCCGGCCGAGGAAGAGCGCGCTCGCGGGCAGCAGGACGCCTGTGACGTCGCTGGCGGCGAGCGCTGCGATCCCGTCCGCGCCCGTCGCTTCGAGGTGGTCCACCGAGCGGGCTCCGAGCTCGATCGCGAGGGGGATCGCGCCGGACTCCGTGAACTGGTCGCCGTGCAGCCGCAGCGCCAGACCGTGCGCGCGACAGGCCTCCAGGTAGCGGCGCGCGTGAGCAGCGTCGAAGGCGCCGCGCTCGAGAAAGACATCCGCCGCCTCGGCGAGCTGCGACGCCTCGGGGAGCACGTCCGCGAGCACGAAGTCGAGATAGCTGTCCGCGTCGCGGTGCTCCGGCGGCACCGCGTGGGCGCCGAGCCACGTCGCAACGCCCCCGGCGGCGCGGATCGCCCGCAGAGACGCGAGCTCCGTCTCGCGGTCGAGCCCGTAGCCGGACTTCCCTTCGAAGCTCGTCGTGCCGGCGCGCAGCATCCAGTCGCGATGCCGCTCGACCGCCGCCGCGATCCCGTCCTCGCCGGCTTCCCGGGTCGCCCGGACCGTCGCGAGGATCCCGCCACCGGCCTCGTGCAGCTCCTCGTAGCTCGCCCCGGCCGCCCGCAGCGAGAACTCCTCGACGCGGTCGCCGCCGAAAGCCGGGTGCGTGTGGCAGTCCACGAGCCCGGGGACCGCGCACAGGCCGCGGCCGTCGAGCTCGGCGACCTCGCCCCGGAGCGCCCGGAGCCGGCTCATGGGGCCGACCTCCTCGATCGTGGCGCCGTCGCAGAGGACGTAGGCACTGTCGATCCGGTCGAGCTCGCCGAGCGCAGCGCCGCGCAGAGGCGCATGCCGCCCCGCGGGGCTCACCAGCTGTGTCAGGTCGCGGATCAGCAGCTTCGGCACGGCTAGCCGATGCTCGGCAGGTCGAGCCCGTGCGCGCTCGCCGCGTCGAGCGCGTCGTCGTAGCCGGCGTCGGCGTGACGCATCACGCCGGTCCCCGGGTCGGCCGTCAGGACACGTTCGAGCCGTTCCGCCGCATCGGCGCTGCCGTCGGCGAGGACGACCATGCCCGCGTGGATCGAGTTGCCGATCCCGACCCCGCCGCCATGATGGACGCTGACCCAGGTCGCGCCGGCCGCCGTGTTCAGGAGCGCATTCAGGATCGGCCAGTCCGCGATCGCGTCGGAGCCGTCCCGCATCGCCTCCGTTTCGCGGTACGGCGAGGCGACCGAGCCGGCGTCGAGGTGGTCGCGGCCGATCACGACCGGCGCCGAGACCTCGCCCGAGCGGACGAGCCCGTTGATCGCGAGTCCCGCTTTCGCGCGATCGCCGTAGCCGAGCCAGCAGATCCGGGCCGGCAGCCCCTGAAAGGCGACCCGTTCGGGAGCGAACCGGAGCCAGCGCTGCAGCAGCGCGTCGTCGGGGAACAGCCGCAGCAGCTCGCCGTCGATCGCCGCGATGTCGGCCGGGTCGCCCGAGAGGGCCGCCCAGCGGAAGGGGCCGATGCCGTGGCAGAACAACGGCCGGATATAGGCCGGGACGAAGCCCGGGTATGAGAAGGCCTCCTCTACGCCCGCCTCATAGGCCTCCCCGCGCAGGTTGTTGCCATAGTCGAAGACAGCGCTGCCCGCGCGAACGAACTCGAGCAGGCCCTCGACGTGGCGCGCAATCGACTCCCGCGCCCGGCGCAGGTAGTCATCCGGGTCTGAAGCCCGTAACGAAGCCGCTTGCTCGACGGAGAGGCCGACGGGCACGTACCCGGTGAGCGGATCGTGCGCCGCCGTCTGGTCGGTGACGAGGTCGAACAATTCGCGCTTCTTTGACAATTCCGGCACGATTTCCGCGGCGTTTCCGAGCACTGCGACCGAGAGCGCACGACCCTCCTCGGCCGCCGCCCTCACCCGCGCGACGCCGTCGTCGAGCGAGTCCGCAACCTCGTCGAGGTAACGCGTCTCCAGCCTGCGTGCGATCCGCGCCGGGTCGACCTCGATGCACAGGATCGCCGCGCCCGCCATCGTCGCAGCAAGGGGCTGCGCGCCGCCCATGCCGCCGAGCCCAGCAGTGAGGATCGTCCGGCCGGAGAGGTCCGCCGACCCGAAGTGCTTCTCGCCCGCAGCAGCGAACGTCTGGTAGGTGCCCTGGAGAATCCCCTGTGTGCCGATGTAGATCCAGCTCCCCGCCGTCATCTGCCCGAACATCGTCAGGCCCTCGGCCTCGAGCCGGCGGAACTCGTCCCAGGTCGCCCAGCGCGGCACGAGCATCGAGTTGGCGATCAGCACGCGGGGAGCGCCCTCGTGCGTGCGGAAGACGCCCACGGGCTTCCCGCTCTGGACGAGCAGCGTCTCGTCGTCGCGCAGCCGCAGCAGCGTACGCACGATCCCCTTCAGCGCCTCGTGTGACCGAGCCGCCCGCCCGGAGCCTCCGTAGACGACGAGCTCCTCGGGCCGCTCCGCGACCTCGGCGTCCAGGTTGTTGAGCAGCATCCGCAGCGGCGCCTCCGTCTGCCAGGAACGAGCGTTCAGCTGCGCTCCCCGCGGCGCGCGAATCCGCGAGAGATCGCCCGCGAGCGCTTCGACCGCAGCATCGAGCGAGGGCACCTTCAGCGGAGCTCGCCGATCTCGGCCTCGGCCGCAGCGAGGATCGAGCCGTCGCGGATCGCCGCTGCGACGCGCTCGATGTCGCCGGCGAGCGAACGGTCGTCGCGCAACCGCTCGGAGAGCCCGCGCACGGCGTCGTGCGTCGCCCGCACGCCGGGGCCCGGCTCGAGCGGCGCCAGGAACTCGATCGCCTGGGCGCCGGCGAGCAGCTCGATCGCGAGCGCGTGCTCGACGTTCGCCACCACCTGGAGCGCCTTCAGTCCCGACGCGTTCCCCATCGAGACGTGATCCTCCTGGCCTGCGCTCGTCGGGATCGAGTCGACGCTCGCGGGATGACACAGCGACTTGTTCTCCGAGACGAGGGACGCTGCGACGTACTGCGGGATCATGAACCCGGAGTTGAGCCCGCCCTCGAGCGTCAGAAACGGTGGCAGGCCCTCCGACAGCGACGGATTCACGAGCCGCTCGACGCGACGCTCGGAGATGCTCGCCAGCTCGGCGACCGCCATCGCAAGGACATCGAGCCCGAATGCGAGCGGCTGGCCGTGGAAGTTCCCGTTCGAGACGACGATGCCCTCGTCGACGAGCACCAGTGGATTGTCCGTCGCCGCGTTCAGCTCGATCGCGACCGTCGACTGGACGTGGTCGAGCAGGTCGCGACTGGCGCCGTGCACCTGGGGCGCGCAGCGCAGCGAGTAGGCGTCCTGCACCTTGTCGCACCAGCGGTGCGACTCGATGATGGCCGACCCCTCGAGCAGCCGGTGGATGTTCGCCGCGGAGTCGAGCTGGCCGCGCAGGGGGCGCGCCTCGTGGATCGCGGGATGGAAGCTCGTCCGGGAGCCCTGCAAGGCCTCCAGCGATAGGGCGCACGCAAGGTCTGCGACGTGGGCGAGGCGCCGGGCGCGGACGAGCAGGAGCGCGGCCATCGCGGCCATGAACTGCGTGCCGTTGATCAGCGAGAGCCCTTCCTTCGCGGCCAGGACCGTCGGCTCGAGCCCAGCTGCCGCAAGCGCTTCAGCGCCCGGGA
>JAWVCV010000223.1:0-8153 GCA_033858115.1 Gaiellaceae bacterium | reverse complement strand
CGGCTGCATCGAGTTCGCCAAGGACCTGTACGAGCTCTTCGGCGTCGCCCCGGGGGCAGAGCTCTCGACCCGCCCCGAGGACCGGCTCGGCACCGACGAGGAGTGGGACCGGGCCGAGGGGATTCTCCAGGCCGCGCTCGAGCGGCACGAGATCCCGTTCGTGATCGGCGAGGGTGAAGGAACGTTCTACGGGCCGAAGATCGACCTGCACATGCAGGACACGCTCGGCCGGTCCTGGCAGATGGGCACGATCCAGGCCGACGCCCAAATGCCGCGCCGCTTCGGGCTGACCTACATGGGCCCGGACAACACCGAGCACACGCCGATCGTGATCCACCGCGCTTTGCTCGGGTCGCTCGAGCGCTTCATCGGCATCATCGTCGAGCACTACGGCGGCGCCTTCCCGTTCTGGCTTGCGCCGGTCCAGGTGCGCCTGATCCCCGTCGCGGAGACTCATCGCGACTCCGTCCGGGCGCTGCGGATCCGGCTCGAGCAAGAGGGGTTCCGCGTCGACGTTGACGAGCGCGACGAAACGCTCGGGAAGCGGATTCGCGACGCCGAGCTCGAGAAGGTCCCGTACACGATCGTCTACGGCGACCGCGAGTCGGACGAGTCGCTCGCGGTGCGCGAGCGGGGCGGGGAGCAGTTCAACGCGGGCCTGGAGGAACTGCTCGAACGCTTTCGCGCCGAGGTTGCTACGATCAGTGCCTGAAAGAAGGAGCGGACCACTGCCCCTCACCTTCCCGAGGCCAGTCGAGCGACTGGTGCTCGCGAGGGTTCAACCGAGCCGGTTGGACGAGGAATTGGTGGCCGCTGCTTGCAGCGGTTTTCGTCGTCCATGAGGAGGATTCCACGAGCTTGGTGAAGAGCCTTTGAGGCCCAGACGCCGTCCGGAAGACCGGCGCGTACCGCAGCCGCAGGACCGGATCAACGAGAACATCCGAGTCCCCCAGGTACGCCTGGTGGGCGAGGACGGCGAGCAGATCGGGATCAAGTCGACGGAGGAGGCACGCGAGTACGCCTACTCCAAGGGGCTCGATCTCGTCGAGGTGGCGGCGCAGGCCGACCCGCCGGTCGCGCGGGTGATGGACTACGGCAAGTACCGCTACGAGCAGGAGCAGAAGGCCAAGCTCGCGAGGAAGCACCAGACCCAGATCAACGTCAAGGAGATCAAGTTCCGGCCGAAGATCGGCATTCACGACTACGAGACCAAGAAGGGCCATGTCGTGCGTTTCCTGAACCAGCGCGCGAAGGTCAAGGTCACGATCATGTTCCGAGGGCGGGAGAACCTGCACCCGGAGCGCGGACGCGACCTGCTTCTTCGTCTCGCCGAGGAGATCAAGGATCTCGCGGTGGTGGAATCGCCGCCGCTGCTCGACGGTCGCAACATGGTCATGCTGCTCGGCCCCACCAAGAACGCAGGAGTGAAGACAGATGCCGAAGATGAAGAGCGGGAGCGGAGCGAAGAAGCGCTTCAAGGTGACGGGGACCGGGAAGATCCTCCGCCGTCACGCGATGCAGAGCCACAACCTGGAGCACAAGTCGGCAAAGCGTAAGCGTGCCTTCGGCAAGGACCACGGCGCTGCGAAGCCGGACGTGCCGAGGCTCAAGAAGCTGCTGGGGCTGAAGTAATGCCAAGGGTCAAGCGATCAGTCCACGCCCGCAAGAAGCGCCGTAAGGTTCTCGGTCAAGCGAAGGGATACTGGGGCCTCAAGAGCCGCAGCTACCGCTACGCGAAGGAGCAGGTCGAGCACTCGCTCGTCTATGCCTACCGCGACCGAAAGAACAAGAAGCGGACGTTCCGGCAGCTCTGGATCGTCCGGATCAATGCGGCCGCTCGCGCAAACGGGATGTCGTACAACCAGTTCATCTCCGGGCTGCACAAGGCCGGCATCGAGCTCGATCGCAAGGTCCTGGCCGACATCGCGGTCTCCGACCCGGCCGCGTTCACGGCCGTTGTGGAGCAGGCGAAGGCCGCGCTCCAGTCCGACAAGGCTGCCTAAGTCCTTGATCAGCTCGGCGTCGAATCCGACGCTGAAGCTCGTCCGCAAGCTCCTCGCGCAGAAGCGCAAGCGCGAGGAGCTCGGACTGTTCGCGGTCGAGGGCGAGGATCTCGTCGAGGCGGCCCGCTCCGCCGGGATCGCGCCGATCGAGCTGCTCGTCGCGGGTGAGACGGTCGAGGCGGAGGTGCTGGCAGCGATCTCGACGCTGCCGCATCCCGCTCGCGTCATCGGCGTCTACCGCATCGCCGACCTGCCGCGCGAGCCCCGCGACGTCGCACTCGCGCTCTGGCAGGTCGTCGACCCCGGGAACGTCGGCACCCTGCTGCGCGCGGCGGATGCCTTCGGCGCCGCGGTCGCGCTCTCCGAGGGCTGCGTCGACCCGCTCGGTCCGAAGGCCGTCCGGGCCTCGGCGGGAGCGATCTTCCGCGTCCCGCTGCTCCCGTTCGACGAGACGCCAGGGGAGCGCGTCGCCCTCGTCGCCCGCGGCGGCACGCCGCTGTACGAGCTCGACCTCGCCGGCCCGGTGACGTTCCTCCTCGGCGCCGAGCGCGAGGGTCTCCCCGAGAAGCTAGTTGCTGACAGCAACTATCTCGGCACGATCCCAACGCCAGGCCCCGCTGAGTCGCTCAACGTCGCCGTTGCCGGCGCGCTCGCGCTCTACGAGCACTCGCGTGCCGCGCAAGTTGCTGACAGCAACTAAGTCGGTTCGCTCACCAGGCGCCGCCTCCGCCGCCTCCGCCTCCGCCGCCGCCGCCGCCCGAGAAGCCGCCGCCGAACCCGCCCGAGCCGGACGAGGGCGGCGCGAGCGCGGAGCCGAAGCCCGCCGCTAGGTCGCCGATGCCGAGCGAGGTCGGCCCGGAGGAGAGGTCGCCGTGCGGCCCGATCCAGTAGAGGGTGCTCGCCTGCGCGAGCGCCTCCGGCATGTGGAGCTGCGCGCCCTGGAGCACGCGCTCGGCGATGCCGAAGGCGATTCCGTAGACGAGGAAGCGCTCCCACAGCTCGAGCGTCGCCGGCGGAGCAATGTCGAGCCGCGGGAAGTCGGTCAGGTAGCGGCGGAATGCCTCCCAGCGCTCGGCCTCGGCCTGCGCCTCCGGCGCCCGCCTGCGCCAGAGCCGGCGGTTGAAGGCGGCGAGCGCGAGCACGGCGGCGCCGACGAGCCCACAGATCCCGAGCGCGATCGCGACGATGCTGTTCCAGCCCGGCGCAACGGAGTTGTAGGTCTTGATCCCTCCGAGCAGCGCCAGCCCGCCCGCGATCGCCAGCACGGCTGCTCCGCCGAGCAAGGCTGCGAGACCGACGTTGCGGAACCACTTGCGGCCCGTCACCTCGGCGCCGACGGCCGACTTGAAGGAGGTGAAGCGCTCGGAGTTCCCCGTCCGGTCCTCTTCGATCCGGTCGCGGAAGCGGGAGAGCCGCTCGGGCCCGTCGGCGAGCACCGAGTCGACCACCTGCGCCACCGGCGCCTCGAAGGCCTCCACCGGCGACTCCACGTCCCCGAGAGCAAGCTCGAGATCGGCGACCTGCTGCGTCTTCAGACCGCCCCAGATCTTCCGCTCCGTCGTCACCGGGTCGGCGCGGTAGCGGCCGCGCCGGATCAGATCGAACAGCGTCGCCGTGAACTCGAGCGATCCCGGAGTGCCTCCCTGCGCGAGAAGCGCCGGGACGAGCGCGGGCTGCGTCTCCGTCGGCGGCTCCTGCTCGTACTCGCGGTCATAGCTCGTCCCTCGCTCCCGGCCGTAGCGCCACCAGACGAACGCGATCAGTGCGAGTGCGGGCCCGAGCGCGAGGGCCAGCAGCGTGGCGATCGTCCGGGGCAGGTGGTCGAGTGCTTCGTCGATCTTGCGCCGGTCGCGCTCGTAGGCAGCGGCGTCGCTCCGCTCTTCCGCGACGATCTTGTCGAGGCCGAGCCCTTCGGCGACCTTCATCGCCGCCGTCGAGGTGAAGACGCGCCGCGGAATCAGTGCGCGCAACTCGACGAACTGGCCGGGCGGGATGTTCGCGGCGCGCAGGTTGACGCGGCTCTTCTGGATCGTGACGTCCCCGCGAACCCCGACGGGATGACCCCACGCGCGCTGCACCTCGCCCGGGGCGAGCAGCTGCGCCGTCAACTGGCCGAGCCCGGTCTTCCACTCCTCTCCCCAGACCTTCAGGTTGACGTCCACGACGTCGTCGTAGGCTGTGGGGACGCCGCGCAGGCGGTAGTGGACGCGGAACCGCCGCGGCTCCGAGGAGGCCCGGTAGTGCCAGACGATGCGGACGCCCTTGTCCGTTCGAGTCGTGCCGAACGTCCGGGGCTCATCGGCGCAGCCGAGCTCGGCGCACGCGCCCGGCCGGTAGGGGATCTCCCCTTCGGAGACGGAGACCTGGTCGATCGTCTCGCCGTCCCGGAGGGGGATCTCGCGGAACGCGCCGCTGAAGTCGCCGTCGAACTCGAACGCGATCAGCTCGTCGACGAGCAGTCCGCCATCACGCGCGACCTGCACGACCACCTCCGCCGCCGGCAGGGTGAAGGACTTGGCGGCGGCGTTCCCGGCCAGCGCGAGCGCGGCCAGGAGCGACGCCGCTAGAACGCGACGCGTGGTGCCTCCCGGGTTTCGCCCTCGACCTCGAAGAACTCCCGCTGCGAGAACCCGAAGGGGCCTGCGACCAGCACGCCCGGCACCGTCTGGATCGCCGTGTTGTAGGTCAGGACAGTGTCGTTGTACACCTGGCGGGAGACTGCGATTCGGTTCTCGGTCTGCGCAAGCTCCTCCTGCAGCTGGCGGAAGTTCTCGTCCGCCTGCAGCTCCGGGTAGGCCTCGGCGACTGCGAAGAGGCGACCGAGCGCCTGGCCGAGGAGCCCTTCCGCGGCGCCCTGCTCGGCCGGACCCTGTGCCGACTGTGCCCGCGCCCGCGCCTCGGTGACCGCCTGGAAGGTCTCGCGCTCGTGGGCGGCGTAGCCCTTGACCGTCTCGACGAGGTTGGGGATCAAGTCATAGCGCCGCTTCAGCTGGACGTCGATCTGCGCCCACGCGTTCTGGACGCGGTTCCGCAGCGTGACGAGCCGGTTGTAGAGGAGGACGAGCGCGACGACGAGCAGCGCGACCAGTCCGAGGATGATCCAGAGCATTCGCGGACCCTAACGCTCTCGCCGCGCGGCCGCGAACACGACGTCCTCGCCGCCGCCATAGGGGCGGCGGTCGAACCAGCCCCACTGCGCCTCGACCTCGAAGCCGGCGCGGTCGAGCAGCTGCCGCCACTCCGGCGGCGACAGCCACGCCAGCAGCATCGTCGACGCCTCCTCGCCCCGGCGCACCGAGAGCCTCAACGTGCGCTCGCCCTCGTCCCAGTCGGCGCGCTCGAAGATCCTGGGCTCACGCTCGATCCAGCGGCCATGCGTGTCCTCCACGTCGCCCTTGCTGGGCGCGAACACGTCGAAGACGAGCCGGCCGCCCGGGAGGAGCAGGTCGCGGGCGGCGCTCAGCGCGCGCAAGCGGTCGGCCTCGGTCGTCATGTGCAGGAGCGAGCGGAAGGGGATCAAGACGAGTGGGACGCGCTCCTCCACGGGCGGCTCGCGGAAGTCGCCGTGGCGCAGGTCGAGCAGCTCCGCGACACCCTCGCGCCGCGCGTACTCGCCTGCGACCTCGAGCATCTGCTGCGAGCCGTCGACGCCGATCACGCGGATGCCCGCCTTCGCGACCGGCACGGAGATGCGCCCGGTGCCGCAGGCGAGCTCGACGACGGGACCGCCGGCCGCGCGCGCTTCCTCGACGTAGAACTCGACGTCCTCGGTGACGCTCGCGCTCCACGGGTCGTAGAGCCGTGCGATCGAGTCGTACGGGCTAGGGCTTCCGGACAACCCAGACGAACTCGTTCGCGGACTCGTCGAAGGGCCGCCGATCGAAGCTGCCGTAGAGCGCCTCGACCTCGAACCCGGCGACGTCGATCAGGCCTTCCCACTCGGAGCGGTTCAGCCACCAGAGCGAGATCGTCGTCCCGCTCTCGAGCGTGATGTCGATCCGGTTGTCGTGCTTCGCCTGGTCGATCCGGTGCCGGATCCCGTTTTGCTCCTGCCACTCGCCGTCATTCCTGGCCGCCAGGCGCGGGTCGAAGACGAACGCGTTCCAGGCGAAGCGGCCGCCCGGGCGAAGCGAGGCGTACACGCGCTCGAAGACCCGGCGGCGGTCGTGCCAGGTCGGCAGGTGCAGCAACGAGCGGAAGGGGCAGTAGACGAGGCCGGCGGGCTCGTCGAGCTCGAGTTCGCGCATGTCGCCCTCGCGCACCTCGAGCGCGACGCCTGCGAGCTCGGCCCGTTCGCGGGCGAGCGCCAGCATCGCCGGGGAGCTGTCGATTCCGAGCACCGGGCCGCCCGTCGCGCGGGCGACCTCGACTGCGACCCGGCCCGAGCCGACGGCGAGCTCCACGATGGGGCCCTCTGCCCCACGAGCCAGCTCGACATAGAAGGGGACGTCCTCGGTCATGTGCGCCGACCAGTCCTCGTAGATCGGCGCGAAGGCGTCGTAAACGCTCACGAAGCCGATGCTATCGTCGCCCGATGGACGCCACGGCGCTCGAGAGCGAAGCACGGACCGCGATCGCGGCGGCCGCCACCGTCGACGACGTCGAAGAGACCCGCGTGCGCTTCCTGGGCCGCAAAGCTGAGCTGCCGCAGGCGCTCAGGGCTGTGCGCGACCGGGAGACCGGAATGACGCTGAACGCGCTCCGGGAGCGGCTCGAGAGCGCACTCGACGAGCGCCGGGACGAACTCGTGCGGGCGGAGCTCGATCGCCGCCTGCGCGAAGAGCGTGTCGACGTCACCCTGCCCGGGGAGGATTTGGCGCGGGGGACGCTGCACCCGATCACGCAAACGCGCCGGATGGTCGAGGACGCATTTCTCGGCCTCGGCTACGAGGTGCGGGACGATCGGGAGGTCGAGACGGTCGAATACAACTTCGACAAGCTCGGCTTCGCGCCGACGCACTCGAGCCGCTCGCCGCGAGACACGTTCTTCTTCGAGAACGGCACCGTGCTCCGCACCGAGACATCGCCCTCGCAGATCCACGTGCTCGAGGAGCGGGAACCGCCGATCTACATGGTCTCGCTCGGGCGCGTCTACCGGCGGGACGCGATCACCGCGACGCGCTACCCGATCTTCCACCAGTTCGAAGGCCTGGCGGTCGACAAGGGCCTGACGCTGGCCGACCTGAAAGGGACGCTCCTCCACGTCATGCGCGCGCTGTACGGGCCTGACCGGCGCGTCCGCTTCCGCACCCATTACTTCCCGTTCACCGAGCCGTCGATCGAGCCGGACGTGTCGTGCGGGATCTGCGGCGGCGTGGGCTGCCGGACGTGCAAGCACTCCGGCTGGATCGAGATGGGCGGGGCGGGCATGGTCGATCCGGTCGTGTTCGAGAACGTCGGTCTCGACCCGGAGGAGTGGTCGGGGTTCGCCTTCGGCTGCGGGCTCGAGCGGACCGCGCAGCTGCGTCACGACATCCCGGACATCCGCGCGCTCTGGGACGGCGACCTGCGTGTCCTGAGGCAGTTCTGATGAAGGTTCCGGTCTCCTGGCTCGAGGAGTACGTCCCGATCGAGATGCCCCTCGACGAGCTGGCGACGCGTCTCTCGGTGACGTCGGCCGAGGTCGAGGGGATCGAGCGCCGCGGTGTCGCCGACGAGAACGGCAACCTCGGCCGCTTCCGCGTCGGCAAGGTGCTCGAAGCGCTCAAGCACCCGAACGCCGACCGGCTGCAGCTCTGCCAGGTCGACGTGGGGGAGGGCGAGGCGGTGCAGATCGTCTGCGGCGCCTGGAACTTCGGCGCCGGCGCGACCGTGGGCGTCGCCCTGCCGGGCGCGGTGCTCCCGAACGGCCTGCAGCTCGACGTGCGGGACGTCCGCGGCCAGACCTCGAACGGGATGATTCTCGCCGAGGACGAGGTCGCGCTCGGGACCGACCACGACGGGATCATGCTCCTGCCGGAGGCAGAGCCCGGGACGCCGCTCGCGGACGTCCTGCCCCTCGTCGACCACGTGCTCAACATCGAGGCGACCGGCAACCGTCCCGACCTGCTCTCGGTCTACGGGATCGCGCGCGAGATCGCCGCGATCTACGACCTGGAGCTCGCCCCGTGGCCGGGCGTCGAGCCGCAGCGCCACGGCGACGAGCCGGTT
>JAWVCV010000222.1:0-16296 GCA_033858115.1 Gaiellaceae bacterium | reverse complement strand
CCTCGAAGTCGACGGGGAAGCCGCTCGCGCGCAGCTGCGCGTACAACGCGTGCTCCTGCTCGTAGGCGGCTTCGGTCAGCGCTGCGAAGACGATGCCGCTGCGGCTGTGCTCGAACTGCACTCCCTGCTCCTGCCAGCGCTCGAGCGCGGCTGCAGCTCCGAGATTGTGCTCGGCAAAGGCCTGCATCCCAGCCGCGAACGGCCCCGGCGCGCACGCTCGCCGGAACGCCCACAACCAGCGCAGGAACCGCGCGTCCAGGCGAGGCCGGAGCAGGAAAGGGCTGTTCGGACGCAACATCCAGCGCAGCGCTTGACCGACCACGCCCACGCCCGGGCCGGGGACCGGGATCGAGCAGAGCGCTGGAGAGATCCAGCCTGCATTTCCCGACGACGCGCCCGATCCGAGCAGCCCCTGCTCGACGACCGTGACTCTGGCACCTGCGCGGCAGAGCTCGTAGGCGGTTCCAAGCCCGATCGCGCCGCCGCCGATGACGAGCATCTCGTCGTTGGGCATCATATATAATATAGCGTATGGTACGACCGCTTGACTCGGCAGACGCGGTCATCGTGGGCGGCGGCGTCGTCGGTTGCGCGCTCGCGTATCAGCTTGCCCGGCGGGGCGCGAACGTCGCCCTCGTGGAGCGGGACGAGCTGGGCATCCACTCGACCGGCCGTAATGCCGGCGGAGTGCGCCAGCAGTTCTCGACGGAGGTCAACGTCCGCATCCAGTTGTTGTCGACTCGCCTGCTCGACGAGTTCGAGGACGAGACTGGGGTCGACCCCGGCTTCCGCAAGATCGGCTACCTCTTTGCGCTGACGCAGCCGTCCGACGAGCGCCTGTTCCGTGAGCTCCTCGAGATGTGGCACCGCGTCGGGCTGACCGATGCCACGTGGCTCGAGTCCGACGACGTCCGCGCGCTTGCGCCGTCGCTCACCGCCGACGTGAGCGGGGGCACCTTCTGCCCCTCCGACGGCATCGCCAGCCCCACCGACGTCACCTACGGGTATTCCCGTCGCGCGCGCGAGCTCGGGGCGCGGTTCTACCAGGGCTGCACCGTGACCGGGATCACTCGCCGGGGCGACCGGGTGGAGGCGGTCGAAACCACATCCGGTCTCATTCGGTGCAGCACCGTCTTCATCTGCGCCGGCGCGTGGTCGGCCGAGGTCGGACGGCTGGCGGGAGTCGAGCTACCGGTCCGGCCGTATCGCCGGCACATCTTCATGTTCGGCCCGGTTGCCGGTGTCGACCGTGACTCCCCGATGACGGTTGATTTCGCGACGAGCCTCTACTACCACGCCGAGGGAGAGGGTGTTCTCGTCGGCATGAGCGACAGCGGCGACGAGCCGACGTTCGACACGGCCGTCGACGAGGCGTTCGTCGAGAAGCTCTTCGAGGTTGCCGGCGCGAGGATGCCCGCCCTGCTCGACGCGGAGCTCCGGACCGCCTGGGCGGGGCTCTACGAGGTGACGCCCGACCACCAGCCCGTCGTGGGCCCACTCGAGAGCGTCCCCGGCCTCTGGTGCGTGTGCGGCTTCTCCGGCCACGGGTTCATGCAGGCGCCTGCGATCGCCCTTCTCGTCGCCGAGCGCTGGGCGGAGGAGCGCAGCCGAATCGACCTGAGCCCATTCGAGTACGCCCGCTTCACGGCGCGTCCGCTCGAGCGCGAACGCGCCGTCATCTGACCGCGGCTAGGCGACCTCAGGCGCCTCGACGGACCAGGGGATCCGGATGTCGAACAACGGCGCGTGTTGCTGCGCTCCGTAGATGTCCGTGTCCCCCACCGAGCCCTGCACCACCGGCCGCCGGTAGGTGAACTTGAAGGCCATGCCGGCGTCGAAGACGAAGGAGGACGTGAACGCATCAGTCGGGAGGCCGTAGGCCTTCGCGACCGTCTCGACCGACAGCGCGCCCGTGCTCTTGACGTAGTCGAACACGTCCTGGCGGTCGAAGAGAACGTCGAGCGTGATCCGGAACGGCTTCGCGTTCTTGCTGCGAATCACCTTTGCGATCTCACGCAGGGTCCGACTCTCCATCTCGCTCACGCTCCCGGGGCGGCGGCGGCGAGAGCCTGCTGCGGCTGCACGTCGGTCACCTCGATCTCGAAGGGCTCCAGCGGGTCGGTCACCCGCAGGAGGTGGTAGATGGAGAAGGCGTACACCGGTCCCACTTCGATGTTCGCCGGCGAGAAGAGCATCGCCAGGTTCCCGGCGGTGTTGAACTGGCCGGGGAAGTCGAGGTGCAGCAGCAGGCCCGAGAGGCGCTGGCACAGCGCCTTCGCGAGGTCGGGATCGTCGGCGACGACGTCGATGACGAGGCCGATCTCATGCGCGGTGCGCGTTTCGGGCTCGAGCTCGCGCATGACGCCGTCGCGCCCGTAGGCGTGAAAGACGATCGTGTAGGCGTCGCTGCCGACTCCGAGCCCGGCGAAGTAGCCCTCCGCGCGGCGCTTCGTCTCGGCGAGGACCTCGTCGAGCTGCTCGATCATCGCCCGATCGCGGATCCCGGCGACCGAGATCACGCGCGTTCCGACGCGGCGGACACCCTCGAGCTTCAAGAGATACTCGTCGGTCGGCTCGTAGCGGGTTCCTTCCACCCGCACGCTGCGCGGGTCGAGTTGCGTCACGACGCTCTGGCCGAGGTCGACGACGCCGCCCGGACCTGCCTGACGCAGCGGGTTCTCGCGCTCGTAGAGGGAGTGCGAGCTGATGGAGGTCACCGTGCATGCTCGATGCTCCGCCCCGGGCACGAGCTCGAAATGGTCACGTCTGATCGTCCCGATCATCACGTCCATCGAAAGCGGAACCGAGGCAAGCGCGCCGCACTCGAGCACCTTGCCCATGTGGTGCGCCAAGCCGGGATCGAGGCCGTGCAGGAGCGGCAAGGCTGCGAATACCGCGTCGTCACACGCTCGCCCGGCCAGGACCACCTGCGCGCCCTGCCGGAGGGCCTCGATGATGGGCTCCGCGCCCATCTGGGCGACGACGCACGTGCTCTCGGCGATCGCCTGCGCGTCAAGCTCCTCGCCGGACTCGAAGGACACGATGTCGCCGGCTTCGAGCTTGTCCGTCAGATATTCGGTGTCGAGCTCCGAGTGGATGACGCCGAGCCGGAAGCTCCAGGAGTGTTCGCGCGCGAGCTCCATCACGATCTCCCGCGTCCACTCCACGTGGGCCCGCGCACCTGCGCCGCCACACGTGCCCACGATCAGCGGGATGTCGTAGTCCAGCGCAGCCTGGATCACGATCTCGAGCTCGGACCTGACCTCGACCCGCTGCGCGAACGACTCGCCGGCACCGAGGTAGTAGGGACCGGGGTCGGTCGAGCCGGCGTCCACTGCGATGACGTGCGGCTGGCGCTCTCGCAGCGCCCGCAGGAAGTCCTCCTTGGAGAAGCCGTAGCCGAGGCAGCCGGTGGGCGCCACGATGCGGACCTCGTCGAGCTGTTCGAGCTTCGTGCTCATGCCGCTGCCTCCTCGACCTCGCGTAGAACGCGCAGCATGTTCCCGGATGCAATCTTCTCGATCGCCTCCGAGGAGAAGCCGCGGCGCGCCATTGCCTCGACGATGCCGGAGAGCGACCTGCACGTCTCGACGCCCGCCGGATAGACGAAGTTGGCCTCGTCATAGGGAATGCCGTGCTCGACGTACTCCGCCACGAGCTCCTCGAGCGCGTAGTCGATGAAGTCCGCGCCGATCCCCACCGAGTCCTCGCCGACCTTGTCGACGAGGTACTCGATGTGGTCGACGACGTTGTCGACCGTAAGCGGTAGCGGACCGACGTAGGGCGGGTAGAGGACGACGCCCACCATGCCGCCCACGTCGCGAACCGCGCGCAGCTGCTCGTCATCGAGGTTGCGGACGTGATCCCGGAGCGTCCGTGCGTTGGCGTGGGAGACGATGAACGGCGCCTCGCTGACCTCGACGACGTCCCAAAACGTCTTCGGCGTCCCGTGCGCGACGTCGACGACGACGCCGATCCGGTTCATCTCCTTGATCGCCTCCCGGCCGGCCTTTGTCAGGCCGGTGCCATCGTCGTGCCTTTCACCCGCGACGGAACGGTCGAGACCGACGGCAATCTCGTTGCGCGTGTTCCACGTGAGGCCGATGACGCGGACACCCGCCGCGTGCAGCTCCCCCACCAGCGCTGGATCGCCGCGCAGCGGCGAGGCGCCCTCGAGGGCGGGGATGATCGCGAAGACGCCGTCGTCGATCAGCTGCCTCACCTCTGACGCGGAGCCGGCAATGCGGGCCCCCGAGGTCTCTGCGATGTCGGCTCGAAGCATGTCGACGAGCCTGAGTGTCCCCTCGTGCGATTCGATCCCGCCGGGCAGGAGGACCGCGAGGTCGCCGCCGACGATGCACAGGCATGCCGCCACCCCGCCGGCTCGGAGCTCCGGGAGGTGGACACGCTCGAACACCTTCTCCTCACCTTGCGACCGCCGTCGCTGGAGGTCGATCATCAGGTCGCTGTGACAGTCGATCAGAGCCGTCATGCCTTCGCTCCGAAGGCATGCGGGTAGTCCGCTCGTGCCTGCTCCTCGCTGATGAAGCCTTCGCGGACGTCGCGCGCCACCTGCTCCGGCGAGCGCTCCGCCGCCGGCCCGTAGCCGCCGCCGCCGCCCGTGCGCACCTGGAAGATGCTGCCCTTGACGATCGGCAGGGCCGTCACTTTCGTGATCGCGAGCTCGCCGCCCTCCGGGTCACGGACGCCCATGCGGTTGGCACGAGCGCTGTCGCCGCCGAAGAGGCCGAGCGGTTCCCGCTTCGTCCGCTCGATGATGGCCGTGCAGTAGACGTCTTCGAGGAGCTCGTACTCGACGTCGAGGCCGAGCCCGCCGCGGTGCTGACCGGCGCCGGAGGAATCCTGCGCGAGCTCGAACTTGCGCACTACGAGCGGGAAGCGCGCTTCGGCGACTTCGACGGGCGTGCTTCGGATCCCCGAGACGGCGATGTGCATGAGCGGGCCGCCGCCGTCGGCGGCCAGAGTCGCGCCCTGGCCGACTGCGTGGTCGATCCCGGTGCCCCACAGAGTGCCGTCCTCCTTCGTGCCCCAGAAGAGCGCGGAGCAGATGCAGCCGCCGCTGTCCGCGGTGACCTGGCCGGGCAAGGCGTCCGCCATCGCCCGGATGATCGCGTCGCACGCCTGCCGGGACGGATGGTTGTAGAGGAAGAGCGGCGCGGGCGGGAGCGGATGGAACATGGTGCCGGGTCGCGTGCGCACCGCGATCGGGCGCAGATGCCCCTCGTTGATGTAGTCGCGCGATCCGCCCCCGGCGAGAAACATCATCGTGTAGCGGGCGCACGAGACCGCGACCGGCTGCGGCGCGTTCACCGGGCCGCGCTGCTGTGGCGGGGCGTCGGAGAAGTCGACGAGGATCTCGCTGCCCTGGACGTCGATCGTGATCTCGAAGTCAATCGAGTCGGTCGTGATCCCGTTCGAGTCGAGCGCCCCGCGGGCGACGTAGCGGCCGTCCGGGATCTCCTCCAGAAAGCGGCGCACGGTTGCCTCGCCGTGGTCGAACATCCGCTCGACGCAGCTGAAGAAGAGCTCGGTGCCGTAGCGCTCGAGCAGCTGCCGGACGCTGCGCGCACCGACCTCGGCCGAGGCGATCGAGGCATGGACGTCGCCGGCGAGCGCCTTCGGCATCCGCGAGTTCGCGATCAGCGACCGCCAGAGGTCCTCCTGCAGCTCGCCCTTGCGGTACAGGCGGACACCGGGGAAGATCGCGCCCTCCTGGAAGTTGTCGGTGGTGTCGGAGCAGTAGAGGTCCTTCGCCCCGATGTCCATCTGGTGCGCCTTGACGGCCGCGTAGCCGACCAGTTCGCCCTCGAAGAAGATCGGCAGCACCGTCACCGCGTCCTGCGGATGCGAACCGAGGTCGTACCCGTAGGTGGAGAAGAGGACGTCCCCCTCCTCGAGCGTCTCCGGGCCTCCGACTGCCTTCACGATCGCCTCGATCGAGAAGTTCATCGTCCCGAGCCAGGAAGGCAGTGACTTGCCCTGCGCCAGCAGGCGCACGTCGCGGTCGTAGAGAGCGCAGCACAGGTCGAGGATCTCGTAGATGATCGGCGAGAAGGCAGTGCGACACAGCGCCAGCTGCATCTGATCCGCGGCCGCGTTCAGCCCGTGGCGAATGACCTCGGTCGTGATCGGGTCCTCGGTCGTAGCCGACCCTTGCTTGGCCGTCGCCCCGGGCGGGCGATACGTCACTGGTTCCTGCACCTGTCCCGCCATCGTTCCTCCTTCACGCTCTCGTTGATCTGATCAGGCCACGTTCTCGTCGCGAACGACGAGAACCCCGGTCGGGTCGACGGTGACCGAGAACCCGGAATCCACGTACGAGGTCGTCGTCTCCTCGAGCACGATCGCCGGGCCCTCGAGTCGCGTCCCCACGGCAAGCGCGCCGCGCCGAACCACGCGGAATGACGCGCGCTCGCCGCCGGCGAAGGAATACGCCTCGATCTCGCGCTCGTCGCCGGCGACCGAGAAGTCGTGGGTGAAGCGCTCCGCTGCCTTGCGCGGCAACGGACGACGAGTCGTCGCGCGCACGGCGACGATCTCGACCGGCTCGTCGAGAACGTGCCCGAACGTCCGCTCGTACTCCTCCGCGAAGCTTGCGCTGAGCGACGCGGAATCGGACTCGATCAATCCCTCCGCGCTCGACGCGGGGATGGTGAGCGTGTACTCCTGGCCGACGTAGCGGAGATCGAGAGCGGGCTCGCGCACCTCGCGCGTGGCAGCACCGTCTCCGTTCTTGCTCGTCAGCCGCTCGAAGAGCGAGCCCAGCACCTCGTTTGCCGCCTTGATCCCCTGCTCGTCGAGCCTCTGGATCGACGTTCGCGCCGCTGCGCGCGTGATGTCCTGGCCGAGCAGACCCCAAGCCGAGAAGTTGCCGGCGTAGTTGGGGATCAGGTACTGCTTCATTCCGAGCTCTCGGGTCAGCAGTCCCGCCAGCAGCGGACCGGCGCCGCCGAAGGCGAGTAGCGTCGACTCGCGTGGGTCGTGACCGCGCTCGACCGTCATCGACTTGATCGCGTTCGCCATTGCCGCGACAGCGACCCTGAGGACGCCCTGCGACACGGTGTCGACGTCGAAGTCGAGCTGTGAGCCAAGCCGCTCGAGCGCGGCTGAAGCAGCCTCGAAGTCGAGCGTGACGTCTCCCGCCAGCTCGCCGAAGCCCAGCATCCCGAGCACGGCTGCGGCGTCGGTGACCGTGGGCTCCGTGCCTCCGCGCCCGTAGCAGACCGGCCCGGGTTGGGCGCCCGCGCTGCGGGGTCCCACGCGCAGCAGTCCCTCGTCGACGTAGGCCACGGATCCGCCTCCGGCGCCGATCGAGCGAACGTCCACCCACGGCGTCTGAATCGGCATGCCGGCGATGCTGCCCTCGTACTTCACCTCCGGGCGGCCGTCCGTGATCAGGCACGTGTCGAAGCTCGTCCCGCCCACGTCAGCGGTGATCGCCCGGTCGATACCCAGCTGGCGACACAGCTCGGCGCTGCCCACCGCCCCGGCGACGGGGCCGGACATGATCGTCTCGAAGGGGCGCGCCTCGGCCTCCTCGAACGTCATCGCGCCCCCACCGGAGCGTGTCACGAGGAACCGGCCGCGGAACCCGCGCTCGCTGAGCGTCTCCTCGAGCGAGCGGAAGTAGCGCGACACCCGCGGACGCACATAGGCGTCGATGACCGCGGTCGAGGTGCGCTCGTACTCGCGGAACTCGCCCGAGATCAGGTGCGAGAGCGAGATCCCGCCTGCGAAGCCGTGGCGGCGAAGCGCCTGCTCTGCCTCGAGCTCGTGCTTGGGGTTCGCGTAGGCATTGAGGAACACGACCGCGACCGACTCGACCGACTCCTTGGTGAAGAGCTCGACAGCCTCGCGGATGTCGTCCTCCACGAGCTCCGTGTCCACGTCGCCGTTCGCACGGATGCGCTCCGTCACCGGACGCCGCAGGCGGCGAGGGACGAGCGGCTCCGGCGGCGTCCAAAGCAGGTCGTACATCGCCTCGCGATCGCCGCGCCGGATCTCCAGCACGTCGCGAAACCCCCGCGTCGTCAGCAGGCCGACGACTGCGCCTTTGCGCTCGAGGAGGGCATTGATGCCGATCGTCGTCCCGTGGAGGAAGTACTCCGCCGAGCCGAGCACGGCGGGTGTGATCGCCTTCGAGACGAGTGCGGCGATGCCCTCGTCGGGCGACGCCGGCGTCGTCGGCCCCTTGTCGACCCGAACTTCGCCCGTTTCGTCGTCGTAGAAGACGAGATCGGTGAACGTTCCGCCTACGTCTACGCCGACGCGAGTCGCCATGCAAGACCTCCCAAGAACGATTGTCGCCAACAAAATACCACGCGTAATATTCTATATCGAGATCGAGTCATCGCGGCAACCTCAAGCCGATCTCCTGGGTCCGGGCCTCCGCGAGGACCGCGGCGGCAAACGCAGCGTCGAGCGAGCCGACGCCGAGGTTGCAGCAGACCACCCTCCCCCGCGCCGGCCGCGACACCCCCAGGTCGGCGAGGACACCGTGTGGATCGGGCCACCCGTCGAAGAATCCCTTTTGGCGGTAGACCTCGAACTGTCCGTCGTCGTCGACGAGGAAGAGATCGGCGCACTCGACGGCCTCCGAGGCCACGGAGGCGCCGAAGTCGATCGGCAGGACCAGGCAGTTGCCCTCCAGCGCCTCGGCAACGACGGCGGGGCTCGCCTGCCGCGCGAGCGGCGCTGCGGTGACGATGACGTCGGCGCCCGCGATCGCTTCTGCAGCGCTTCTCGCCTCCTCGACAGGCTCCTCGTAGCCGTTCCGCCCTCGCGGCGAATACACGGCGACAGATGCCTCTGCATTCAAGCCGGCGACCATCCGGGCATGGAAGCGGCCCTGCTCGCCGAACCCGACGATCCCCACGCGTCGCCAGCCGTCCGGGGCGAAGCGGCGGATGCACACGCCACTGACCGCGGCGGTGCGAACGGCGGTGATCTCGGCGGCGTCCATGACCGCAATGGGGCGGCCCGTCTCGGCCTCGTTGAGGACGATCACCCCGGAGATCGACGGGAGCCCGAGCGGCGAGTTGCCGGAGTAGGCCGAGATCCATTTCACCGCGACGACATCGTCCTCGGCCAGGTACGCGGGCATGGCGTGCACGAGGCTGTCGGCGCGAGGGTAGACACCGAGCTTCGGTGGCAGCTCGACGCGGCCGGTTGATGTCGCCTGGAGCGTGCGCTCGACCAGTTCGAGTTGCTGCTCGACCGGTGGCAGGAGGCTGGCGACTTCCTCGCGTGAGAGATAGAGAAGGTCAGTCGAAACCTTGTGCATGATGTGTGCCATATTATGTCAGTCCGACAGCGGAGTCCAGCCCAGCTCGACCTGGCTAGCTGCCTGTCGACCGGTCGGGGACGCCGAGCGTCGCCGGGTGCTGCTCGGCCGGTTCCTGCCACCCGGCCCAGACACCCCGCGTATGCCGCAGATGGCGACGCATCAACTCTTCCGCCAGAGCAGATTCTCCCGCGGCGACCGCGTCGAGGATCGCCCTGTGCTCCGCCGCTGTCGCACCGAACGCGGTCGAATCGACCATTCCCGGGAGCCCGTACAACCGCTGTTGGTCGCGCAACCGGGCGACGAGGTCGAGCAGCCGGCGGTTCCCGAGAGGCTGCAGGAGCGCGAGGTGGAAAGCGTGGTCGGCCGTGAGGTAAGCAGCGAGGTCCTTGTCCTCTGCCGCCTGCTCGAGCTCGTCGACGTGCCGGCTCAGCCGCTCGATGTCCTCCGGCTGGAGCGACCCGGCGACTCGGCCGGCGCTCGGGACCTCCAGCAACAGGCGAAGCTCGAGGATCTCATCGAGATCCCGGTCCTCCATCGGCACGATCCGGAAGCCCCGGTTCCGCACCGGCTCCACGAGGCCCTCGTTCGCGAGGTCGAGCATCGCCTCCCGGACCGGCGTGGCGGACACGCCCAGGCGCTTCGCCAGGGACGGCGTCGAGTAGAGCGTTCCAGAGGCGATCTCGCCGGTGACGATCCCTGCCCGGATCGCCCGGTAAGCCTCTTCGCGCAGGCTCGAAGTTGCAATCCGCGTTAGTGGGGAAATGATCGACCTCGTTTCCTGCCGTGCGCAGCTACAACGTTACGCAGCGCCTCGGCTCTCGTGACGCACGATACGTGACATCCAAACACTTCGGCCGGACCGCACGCTGCCATCACCGCTCGTCCTCCAGCAGGCCGGCGAAATGACAGGCAACGAAGTGGCCGGGCACACTCTGCTCCAGGGTCGGCTCCAAGGCGGCGCAGAGGTCGCGGTCACGGCCGACGAAGCACTGCGGGCGGAAGCGACAGCCTTCGGCGGTGCGGATCGTCGCTGCCTCCTCGCGGAGGATGATCCTGCGTTCCCGACGGGCCGCGGGGTCTGGGATGGGAGCTGCCGCAAGCAGCGCTTCGGTATAGGGATGAAGCCGCTCACGGAAGAGCTGCTTGCTCTCTGCCATCTCCATCACCGCGCCGCGGTACACGACCGCCGTGCGGTCGCAGAAGTACTCGGCAACCGCGAGATCGTGGACGATGAAGATGTACGTGAGCTGGAGCTCGGTTTGGAGCTGCCGGAGCAGATTCAGAACCTGAGCCTGAACCGAGACGTCCAACGCGGAGATCGGCTCGTCCAGGATCACCAGGTCCGGGCTGAGCACGAGCGCCCGAGCAAGTGCGATCCGCTGGCGCTGACCCCCCGAGAACTCATGTGGCTTCCGCTCGGCCTGGACCCGCGTCAGACCGACCAGCTCGAGCATGTCGAGCACCTTGCTCCGCCGTTCCACCGGGTCTGCGACTCGGTGGATCACGAGCGGCTCCTCCACGATCGCCCGCACGGACATACGTGGATCGAGCGCCGAAGAAGGGTCCTGGACGACGATCTGCATCCGGCGGCGCAGGCGCCGCAGCTCCTCCCGCGGCAGCGTCAGCAGGTCGGTGCCGTCGAAGAGGATGCGGCCAGAATCTGCATTGGCGAGCCGGACGATGCAGCGCGCGATCGTCGACTTGCCGCTCCCGGATTCGCCGACGATCCCGAACGTCTCCCCTTTGGCGACCTCGAACGAGACGTCGTCCACCGCGCGCAAGGGAGCGATTCCGCTGCCCCGGCCAAGCAGGTTCCGTCGGCCCGGGAAGGACTTCGTCAGCCTCTCCACCTGGAGCAGTGCGGGAGGATCCTGGATGGGGGCGCCACCGTTCATGTGCGCTCCGCCGCCAGCTCGCCACGCGCGGCCCGCTCCTCGGCGAAATGGCATTCCACCTCGGACGACCCGTGCAGGATGCCGGTGAGAGTGACGGGCTCGGGCCTGACGGTTTGGCAGATTTCGCGACCGTTTCCGAACGCGCAGCGGGGCTCGAAGGGGCACCCGGGTGGCAGGTCGGCAAGATCGGGCGGCGCTCCCGGGATCGCCGCGAGCGGCCCCTCCTCCAACCGATCGGGGCGGAGGATCGAGCCCAGCAGAGCCTCTGTGTACGGGTGGATCTGGTTCGCAAACAGCGCGGGCGTGGAGGCGCTCTCGACGAAGCGGCCGGCGTACATGACGTGGACGGAGTCGCAGAACTCGGCGACCACCCCGAGGTTGTGGGTGATCAGGATCACGGCGGTCCCGTGCTCGGTCACGAGCCGGTCGAGCAGCCAGAGGACGTGCGCCTGTGTGGTCGTATCGAGCGCGGTGGTCGGCTCGTCGGCGATCAGCACGGCGGGTCGGTTCGCGAGGGCGATCGCGATCAGCACGCGCTGCCGCATGCCGCCGGAGTAGTGGTGTGGAAAGTCATCGAGCCGGCGTTCGGGAGAGGAGATCTCGACGTCGTGCAGCAACTCGAGGGCTCGTCGTCGAACCTCGTGCTTGCGGAGCCGCGGGTGATGGCGACGGATTGCCTCATAGAGCTGAGTGCCGATCTTCTTGACCGGGTTGAGCGACGTCAGAGGATCCTGGAAGACGATCCCGATGTCCCGGCCGCGGACGTTTCCGAGCTCGCGGTCGCCGAGGCCCACGAGCTCCTGGCCGTTCAGGCGCACGCTTCCGCCGACGACGCGCCCGGGCGGCTCGATGAGGCCGAGGATGGAGAGTGCGAGCGCCGACTTGCCGGACCCGGACTCGCCGACGATGCCGACCTTCTCACCAGGGCTGACATCCAGGTCGACGTCGCGCACCGCGGTGACTGCTCCGCCGCGAGCAGCGAACACGGTGCGCAGGCCGCTCACGCTGAGAACCTGCTCGCCCGCGCTCATCCCTGAAGCCCCTGTCCGCCGCGCGTCCTCGGATCGATGGCGCTGTAGAGAACGTCGACGACCGCGTTCATGGCGACGTAGGAGGCCGCTCCAAGCAGGATGAACGCCTGCACGACCGCAAAGTCCTGCTGCAGGATCCCTCCTACGACGAGCGAGCCGACGCCGGGCCACGCAAACACGCGCTCGACGAGGACGCTGCCCGCGAGCAGGTGTGCGAAGACGAGCCCGCCGGCGGTCACGGTCGGGAGGATCGCGTTCGGCAGAGCGTGGCGGCGAAAGGCCGTCCACCGGCTGAGGCCCTTGCTTCTCGCGAAGGTGATGAACGGCTCGCGGGCGACCTCCAACAGGTTTGCCCGCAGCAGCCGAACGAGGAAGGCGAACGGCACCAGGCCGAGGGTGATCGCCGGGAGCGTCATGTGCCAGAGCGCGTCGCCGAGGGTATGCCACTGGCCGGCGAGCACGGCGTCGACCGTGTAGAGGCTCGTCACGTTGGGCGGCGCCGCGACGTCCGGCTGGAGCCTGCCTTCGGGCCCGGGGAAGAGACCGGTCCCCGAGAGCGTGACCAGCAGCAACAACCCGAGCCAGAACGGCGGCGTTCCGAGACCGATGAAGGACACCGTGCGGAGGGCGCCGTCGACAACCGGACGCCGCCGATACGTCGCGAGGAGCGCGAGGATCAGGGCAGCTGCGAAGGCGAGCACGAAGGCGTAGAGGGAGAGCTCGATCGTCGCGGGCAGTCGAGCCTCGATCGCCGACGAGACCGGCGTGCCGGTGCTGTACGAGAAGCCCCAGTCACCGGTCAGAAAGTCGCGCATGTAGCGGTAGTACTGAACGACGATGTTCTCGTGCAGGCCGAGAGCTCGGCGCTGGGCCTCGACGGCCTCTTCCGGAGCGAACTCTCCGACGATCAGGCGTGCCGGATCGCTGGGCGCGAGCCGCAAGAAGACGAACGCCAGCACTGACGCTCCGAAGAGCGCGCCGATCGATCCCGCTACCCGGCCGAAAATTCGCGCCGTCATCTCAGGGGGCCGTCTCTTTCACACTGAGAGCGCCGCCGGCCCGGCGCCCGCTCGGGTCGAGGAGGTCCCGCACTCGATCCGCGAGGATGCTCGTGGCAGTGACGGCGATGAGGAGGCCGAGCCCCGGGAAGACGCCGATCCACCACGCGCCGGTCAACATGACCTCCTGGCCCTGCGTGATCATGGCCCCCCACTCCGGCGTCGGGATCTGGGCGCCGAGGCCCACGAAGCCGAGCGCTGCAAGCGTCAGGATGACGTAGCCGAAGTTCGCCGCAGCCAGGATCGGAACGCTCACGATCGCATTCGGAACGATGTGGCGGCAGATCACGCGCATTCGCGTCGCGCCGAGCGTGCCGGCAGCTTCGATGTAGTTGGCGGAGCGGATCCGCACGACGTCGGCCCGCGTCAGCCGCGCGTAGAAGGGGATCGACGTGAGCACGATCCCGATCGCCGCGCTCGTCAGGCCGGCACCGAGCCCGACGGTCACCGCCATCGCGAGGATCAGCGGCGGGAACGCGAGGATCGCGTCCATGACTCGCATGGACACGAGATCGATCGCGCCACTGAGGGCGCCGGCGAGCAGGCCGATCGCCCCGCCGATCACGCTGCCGGCGAGGACGGCCACGAGCCCGATCGTCAGCGAGATGCGGGCGCCGCTCATGAACCGGGCGAAGACGTCGCGCCCGAGGTCGTCCGTACCCATCGGATGCGCCCACGAGGGCGCCTGCAGCGTCGCTCCGAGGTCGATCCCGACCGCATCCTGATCCCAGAGCACAGGGCCCAGAACCGCCACGGCGACCAGGAGGCCGATCAGACCTGCAGCGGTTGCCAGCTGCGGGTCCCGCATCCAGCCCCAGGCTGCGCTCCGGCTCCTTCGAAGCGCGTTGCGCGGCATGCCGTGCGTGATCACGATTGACCCCTCAGCCGTGGTCTCGGTCGCCGAAGCCCCTGGGATGCGGCTGGAGGGGGCCGCATCCCAGGGGTGTCCGACGGCGAGCTCGGGCTACTTGCGAACCCGGTCGAGGCCGACACCGGGGCGTGAGTACCACGTGTACTGCTTCACCCGCTTGTTCACGACGACGAGGTCGTGCCAACCGAACAGGACGATCCTCGGGGACTCGGCCCGCCACAGCTGCACGATCCTGTCGTACAGCCGTTGCTGCACGGCGGGATCCGTGCTTGCTTCCGCCTGGTCGAGCAGCTTCTCGGCCGCAGGGATGCAGATGTCGGACAGGTTGAAAGGCGAGCCACAGCGCATGTCGTAGTCCAGCTGCCAGTTCGCGTACGGCGTGCCGGCGCCGCCTGCGCGAATCGACATCTGCGCCTTCTTCGCGCCGACCGTCGCCGCGTACTCAGCCGGGCTGAGTGCGGTGACGTTGAGCTTGATCCCCAGCTGGCCCCAGATGCTCTGGAGGATCGTCGCCACCTGCTCGGGCACGCCGCTTCCCTGCTGCACGACCATCTGCATGTCGAGCGGGGTCTTCACCCCCGTCTGGGCGATCAGCATCTTCGCCCGCGCGAGGTTGAACGAACGCGGAGGCGAGACCTTCGGGTTGAAGAACCGCAGCTTGTGGGTGATCGGCCCGTAGTAGAGCTTGCCGAACCCGAGCTGGACCTCGTCGAGGATGTCCTGGTAGGGGATCGCGTACGTGAGCGCCTCCCGGAACCGCTTGTCGTTCAGCGGCGGGAACTTCCAGTTGAGGTTGATCGACCACTCGTAGTGGTTCGGGACCTCGATGATGTTCACGTTCCGGTTGTTGCGCAGGCTGAGCACCGACCGCGGCGACAAGCCGTAGGTGATGTCGGCCCGGCCCGACCGCGCCTGAAGCAGGAGTGCCTCCTGGCTCAGGAAGTTGACGGTGACGCGCTCGGAGAGCGGCTTCGGGCCTAGGAAGCGCGGATTGCGGCGCATCGTCATCAGCCGGTTCGGCTCGTAACGATCGAGGAGGAACGGGCCGCCGCCGCCTGCGATGTTGCTTGCCCAGTAGGGGTTGACCGTCACACCCTCCTGATCCGGATGCTTGGCGACCTGGGCCGGACTGAAGATCGAAGCGGGCGCTTGCGCAAACCCGGCCAAGTACGGCGCCCCGCGATACGCGAAGCGAATGACCACAGTCCGGGCGTTCGGCGTCGTCACCGTCGCGGGGTTCGGCGGCACCGAAATGCCGCCGGCCCAGTAGGTGGCGCCGCAACTCTTACGTGCCACAGCACGCTCGTACGAGAACTTCACCGCCTGCGCGGTGATCCGGGTGCCGTCGTTGAACCTGGCATTGGGATTGAGTCGGAGCGTGAACGCGCGTCCGTCCTTGCTCTGCGTCCAGCTGTTCGCGACGTAGGGAACGAGGCGGTTCTCGTCCATCTGGCTCATGACGAGCCCACCGCTGAACGGGCGCCCGAAGGCGTCCGTCTTGGAGCCGGGCTTCGAGCCCCAGCGCGTCAGCTGCGAGTAGAAGTTGATTCCCCAGTGGTCATGCGCGCCACAAGCGTTGGCAGCGAGGTCGAGCGTGGCCGGCCCGAAGGGCGCGTTCACGACCAACGGACTTGCCGTCGCCGCCTTCAAATCGACGCTGGCAGTGGCGCCCCCGGCCACCACTGTTGCAAAGAACGCAGCGAGCACAAGCCAACGAGTGCCTCTGCGAAAAGAATCCGGATGTGGTCGAGACACCTTCTGAGACCTCCTTGGCGGCCTTCCGCTGATCGCGGACAGGCGACGACATGACAAGACCGATGCAACGGAGTAGTGCGCTCGAAGCCGCTCCTTTCGATATGCGCTGCGTAGTAGGTAACACATCACATGCGAAAGTGCAAACGGGCGCGCGCGGACGAGACCTGCTCTGGGCGCTTCGGGGCGAGCCGGGACTCTGCGACGAGCTTCGGTTTCAGGGCCGAGCGGGCAAGCGGACTTCGTGCCGTCGGGGGTTCGCTGTCGATGGGCCCGCCTGGATTCGAACCAGGGCGCGACGGATTATGAGTCCGCTGCTCTAACCACTGAGCTACGGGCCCGCTCACGAGCGAGCGTAGCGCCCGGATCGGTTCCCCGAACG
>JAWVCV010000221.1:0-3058 GCA_033858115.1 Gaiellaceae bacterium | reverse complement strand
CGCCAGGGCCTTGATGAACTTCGTCTCCTTGCGGGCGGCGGAGACGGCGCAGTGGGAGATCAGGGTCTACGCGGAGGCATGCGAGCAGTTCCTCGCCGAGCGAATGCCCATCACCTACGAGGCCTTCGTCGCGAACGCTCGCGTCGCTCCCTGACTTTTTTGCGCAGCGATGAGCATCCGCTGCCGCAGACATTCATCGCGCGAAGACCCCTGAAGGGGCCGCCCGCGGCCCAAGAGCGCGTTCCTTTTTGCGCTGGATGAGCGTCCCCTGCCGCGGACACTCATCGCGCGAAGACCCCTGAAGGGGCCGCCCGCGGCGTTCCTTTTGCGCAGGATGAGCATCCGCTGCCGCGGACGCTCATCGCGCGAAGATCCCTGAAGGGGCCGCCCGCGGCCCAAGAGAGCGTTCCTTTTTGCGCAGGATGAGCATCCGCTGCCGCGGACGCTCATTGCGCGACGGACGCCCAGCTAGGTCGTGAGCAGGACGCGGTTGGAGCCGCGGCGAGTGACGACCCAGCCGTCGTAGTCGCGCAGCCCGTAGGGGACGGACAGGGTCACCTCCGTCCGGCCGGGACTGACGATGAAGCGCCCGCAGGGGCTGATGCGCTTGCCGTCTCGCGTCAGCCAGAGCTCGTACCAGTCAGAGCGCCCGCGGCTCGGCTCGAGGCCGCGGACGACCATGTTCATCGGCCAGTTGCCGGCCGAGTCCTCGGGCAGCAGCTCGATCGACGCGGACGCCTGCTGCGCCTCCCCGACCCCTGACATCGCGATCACCCGCACGGAATCGGCCTCGTCGCCTCCGAGGAGGTAGCCGGCGCCGAACGCGATCGCGGCGAGCGCAGCGGCGAGGAGGGCCAGCCGCTGGGGCCGTCGGCGCAGCTGGACCGGGGGAGTCGCGACGTCGGCGGGCGGATCGACCGAGAGCAGCAGCTCGTGGACCCGGCGCAGCCGCTCGCGCTCGGCGTCGTCGGCCACCTCGCCCACGAGCTCGTCGAAGCGGTCGCTCACGAGCCGATCTCCTCCTCCAGCAAGTCGGCGAGTCGCGCGAGCGCGCTCCGCGTTCGCGTCTTGACCGTGCCGAGCGGAATGCCCAGCCGCTGCGAGATCTCGCTCTGCGAGAGGCCGCCCCAATAGGCGAGCTCGATCACGGGCCGCTCGTGGTCGGGGAGCCGCTCGATCGCGCTGTGCACGCGCCACGCGAGCCAGGACGCTTCCGCGCGCTCGTCAGGGCCCCGGTCCGCCGACGCCTCGTCGGGCGCCTCCATCGGCGGCTCCGGCCGGCGCCGGGCGCCGTCGACGATTGCGTTCCGCGCGACCGTGTAGAGCCAGGCCCCGCCGTGGCCGCGGTCCGCGTCGTAGCTGCCGGCGGAGCGCCAGATCGCAGTGAACGCATCCTGGACGGCGTCCTCGGCTCGACCACGATCACCGAGTCGCCGCAAGGCGAGGGAGAGGATCGGCCGCGTGTAGCGCCGGTAGAGCTCCTCGAACGCGCTGCTGTCGCCGGTGCCGACGCGTTCGATCAGCTCTCCGTCCGTCAGCTCCAGGTGGGCCAGCTTCTCGATGCTCATGACGTCGCGGCCGCGCAGCGGCGCCGGGCTGCGAATCGTGAGCGTCGTCGCCATGCCCTCGTCTTACGCATGGCTCCGCCCGCCGGATTGGAGCAGCCGGCCGCCGTCGACGACGATCGTCGTGCCGGTGACGAAGCGAGCCCCGGCGAGATAGCGGATCGCGCCGGCGACGTCCGCGGGCGAGCCGACGCGCCCCAGGGCGGTCTCGGCCGCGCGCCGCTCTTCCTCCCCCGGCTCGACGGCGACCGGGCCAGGGGCCACTCCGCACACCCGGACGTCGGGAGCGAGCGCGCGGGCGAGCGCGCGGGTGAGCATCGCCTGAGCGGCCTTCGCCGCGCAATGGGCGGCGAACGACGGCCACGGCTGGTAGGCCGCGACGTCCTCGATCATCACCACCAGCCCGCGCGTCTCGCGGAGATGCGGCGCCGCCGCCTGGCTGACGAAGAAGCTGCCTTTCACGGTCGCGCCGAGCGCCGCGTCGACGTCCTCCTCGGAGACGTCCTCGAAACGCCTGGGCTCGAAGCCCGCCGACGCGCCGTTGACGACGACGTCCAGCCCGCCCAGCTCGGCAACCGCCCGCGTGACGAGCGTCCTCGCGGGCTCGGCGCGGGCGAGGTCGCCGTCACGGCTGCCTGCCGCCAGCACCTGCCAGCCCTCGGCCCGGAGCGCGGCCACGACTCCTGCGCCGAGCTTGCCGGTGCCGCCGGTGACGAGCGCGCGCGTCATGTCCCTGATTGTGCTCGTTCGGCCTGGAGGAGAGAAGAGGGGCGCCCTGGGGCGCCCCTCCGGCTATCTCGCCGGCTCCTTGTCCGCCGCGTCGTAGCGGCGGGCGACCTCGTCCCAGTTGACTACGTTCCACCACGCCGCCAGGTAGTCCGGGCGGCGGTTCTGGTAGGAGAGGTAATAGGCGTGCTCCCAGACGTCGATGCCGAGGAGCGGCTCGTCGCTCTCGAGCAGCGGGCTGTCCTGGTTCGGCGTCGACCTGACGGCGAGGCCCGTGCCGTCGTAGACGAGCCACGTCCAGCCGCTGCCGAAGCGCTTGACGCCGTGATCGTTGATCACCTTCTTCAGCTCCTCGGACGAGCCCCAGAGGTCGTCGATCGCCGCCTTCAGCTCCCCCTCGGGCTCCCCGCCGCCGTCCGGGCTCATGATCTGCCAGAACAGCGAATGGTTCGCGTGGCCGCCCGCGTTGTTGCGCACGGCCGTCTGGATGTCCTCCGGCAACGCGGCAAGACTCGCCAGCACCGACTCGACGCTGTTGTCGGCCCACTCCGTGCCCTCGAGGGCCTTGTTCGCATTGTCGACGTAGGCCTGGTGGTGCTTTCCGTGGTGAATCTCCATGGTCCGAGCGTCGATCGTCGGCTCGAGCGCGGCATAGTCGTAGGGAAGGTCAGGGAGAGTGAACGCCATCGCGGCTCCTTCGTCTTGGCAAGTGGCAGAAGGATATGCTCCGCGCCGTTCCGCCGAGTCGCCGTCGAGTCTGGAGGTAT
>JAWVCV010000220.1:0-4588 GCA_033858115.1 Gaiellaceae bacterium | reverse complement strand
TGGCCTGGCCACGGACTCCGGTGTGAGCGCCTCGCCGGACGGCCGCTCTGTCGCCTTCCGGCTCTCGAACGTCTACCCCGGCGCACGCTCCGGTCGGGCGACGGTCTATCTCGTGCACGCCGGGCAGCGACAGGCGCGGGTGATCTACCGGCACCGGCTGGGGCCGACCGGCTGCGCCATGGGCGGCAACCTGCGCTGGCACGGCGACGCGCTTCTCTACGACTCGGTCGACGGCGAGCTCGTCCTCTTCGAGCGCGGGGCCGCCGCCCGCAACCTCCGGAGCTTCGCCGCGCGCCTTCCACACCGGGTCTCAGGCGAACGGATCTACGCGAACTGGGCGAGCGACTACCGCTAGTTCCGCTCGTCTAGGGTGGCGCGATGTCCGCCGCCGCCGCAAGCGAGATCCTCGTCGTCGCCGCGACCGAGCGTGAGCTGGCTCCGGTCGAGGGCGCGCGCACCGCGCTTTGCGGCATCGGGCCGGTCGAGGCAGCAGTCGCGACCGCCCGGGCGCTCGCTGAGGAGCGCCCGGCCGCCGTCGTCCACGTCGGGATCGCCGGCGGACGCGGGATCCCGCCGCTGACGCTCGTCCTCGGCTCCGAGGCGCTCTACTGCGACGCCGGCGGGCCGCTCGTGCCGGCTCGAGCCCTGCCGGACGCCCAGCTTCTCGCCCGCCTCCGCGCTGCGTTTCCGGAGGCATTCGTCCGGCCGGTCGGGACGAGCGCGCGCGTTGGCGGCGCGCACGGCGTCGACGTCGAGGCGATGGAGGGCTTCGCCGTGTTGCGGGCCTGCGAGCTCGCTGGGGTCGCAGCGGTGGAGGTGCGCGTCGTCTCGAACGAGATCGACGAGCCCGACCGGTCGCTCTGGCGCTTCGACGACGCGTTCGCTGCGCTGGCCGAGGCGCTGCCGAAGCTCGTCGCGGTAGCGTCGGCCCCATGAGCCGCGAGCCGCTGCCGCCTCCCCTGCCGCCCGAGACCCGCACCGTCGGGCAGCTCGTGGCCGAGTCGCTGAAGCTCTACCAGGCAAATCTCTGGACTTCGCTCGCGCTCGGCAGCAGCGTCACCGTGATCAACCAGATCTCGGCCGGGCACGAGACGCGGTTCCAGCTGGCCGTGCTCGCGGCCGGCGCGCCGCTGATGTCGGCGGCCTTCGTCGGTGCGTCGGCGATCGTGGGCGGCGTGCGGCCGTCGGCGGTCCAGGTGGTCCGAGGCATCCTCGTCGGCACGCTCCTGTTCGTGCCTGCGGCGTTCCTGACCTTGTTCTACGTGCTGCCGGGCGTGGCCTGGCTGGCGTTCTTCGGCCTCGCCGTCCCGGTGATCGTGGTCGAGCGGCGCGGCGCCGGCGACGCCCTCCGCCGGGCGATCGAGCTCGCTCGGGCCGACTATCTGCATGCGCTCGGGTCGCTGGCGACGCTCGCGATCCTCTTCGGACTCGTGAAGCTGACCTTGGCGCTGCTCCTCCGGGACTTCGGCGAGGCCGGGGAGCGGGCGGCGTTGGGGCTCGCGGATCTCGTCGTCTCGCCGCTCCTCTTCCTCGGCGGCGCGCTGCTCTACGTCGACCAGGCGGCCCGGGTACGATCGACCCCCGCAACCTGAGGAGAGGCGATGCCTACCTACCTGATGCTGACGACGCTGACGCCGCAGGGCGTCCAGACGCTGAAGGCGAATCCCGGCCGGCTGCGCGAGGTGAACCGCGATGTCGAGGAGCTGGGCGCGCAGGTGTTGCATCAGTGGGCGACGCTTGGGGAGTACGACTTCGTGAACGTGATCGAGGCACCCGATGCCGCGACCGTCGCGAAGATCTCGCTCGCGCTGGGCGCCCGCGGCAGCGCCAAGCTCCAGTCGCTCGAGCTGATCGACCTCGACACGCTGCTCGGCGTGCTGGATTCCTAGGAGGGTTTGGCGAAACATCGGCTGTGCCTCCGGGCCGCGAGCGCCGTTCCGCCAAACTCTCCTAGCGGAAGCCGGGTTCGCTCGACGCCGGCGGCAGAGGGCTCTGCGGCAGCCCGGGCCTCGGCGGCCCCTCGTTGTATTCCTTCGGGGCGACGTCGTTGGGTTCGTCGGCGTGGAAGAGAGATGCCAGGTGCTGGATCTGCCCGCGGCCGGGGCCGAGCTCGGTCTGCCCGCCGCCGTAGACCGCGATGCCGCGCTCGGCGCAGGCGTCGTAGAAGTCGAAGAGGTTGCGTACCGAGCCGAACCGCGAGGGCTTCGAGTTCAGGCAGCGCGGTCCCCACTCCAGCACGTCGACGTCGGCGACGGAGTGGATCGGAAAGTCCCAGGTGACGCGGTCGCGGTTCGGCTCCAGCACCGGTCGCGTCTCGTCGTTGATGCGCGGGTCCTCGAGCCAGGCGTCCGGGAACGCCCGCGCGACGCGACCGTAGAGCTCCGCCGAGGGCGTCGCATCGACCCAGTCGCCCTCGTAGAGGCCCTTCAGGTCGACGACGTCGATCGCGCCGGTCGCCGCCAGCTCGGCCATCACGTCGTCGGTCCACGTGTCGCTTGCGTCGAGCTTGAAGCGAAGGCCCGGATAGAGCGCCAGCAGCTCGTGCACCTTCCGCTGTGAGACCACGAAGCGCACCGGGCGGGGCTCACGGCCGACGGCGCTGGCGAGGGAGCTGCCTGCCTGTCGCAGCGCCAGGTCGAGCGCGGCCGACTCGAGCCCCCAGCGGCCGTATCCGGGCGCGTCCGCGACCAGCCGGGAAAACGAGTCGAGCGTGTGCTTTCCCGTCAGTTCGGGGAGCTCGAAGGACTGGTGGTGCGCCTCCTCGTAGGTGACGTCCTCGCCGACACCTTCCTGTCCTTCGCCGTGCAGGTGGATGACGGTCGTGCGCCGGGTCATGAAGCTGAGCGGGAGCGCAAGCGACTCGTGCTCGACTCGATCCACGACGAGGCTCAGGCCCTTGACGGCGTCAAAGAGCGGCATAGGCGACGGCCACCTCCCCGGCGAGCGCGGCGTTGTCGGCGATGAGCCGGCGGTTGGCGGTCAGGGTCCGTCCGCCCGACTCGCGATGGAGGTAGGAGAGGACGAACGGGGTCACGCCCTGGCCGGTGATCCCCTGCTCGTGCGCGTCGGCGAGGGCACGCTCGGTCAGAGGCTCGACGTCGTCGAGGCTGTCGTCGGTCGGCCGGCCGAGGAGGATCGAGGTGTGGCGGCCGAGCTGCCAGTGGGCGCGCGCGACCTCCGCGGCCTCGTGCGCCGACTCGACGCGCGCCGAGACCGGCGGGCCTCCGTGCGCGGCGTAGAAGAGCGGCAGGTCGTCGGTGCGGTAGCCGAGCACCGGCACCCCGAGCGTCTCGAGCAGCTCCGCCGTCGCCGGCACGTCCAGGATCGACTTGACGCCCGACGAGACGATCAACGCCTCGGTGCGCACGAGCTCACCGAGGTCGGCCGAGATGTCGGGCGGGTCGGGAAAGCCGCGGTGGACGCCGCCGAGCCCGCCAGTGCCCATGAACCCGATGCCCACCGCGCGGCAGGCGGCGAGCGTGCCCCCGACCGTCGTCGCGCCGACCGCGTCCTGGACGATCGCAGCCGCCAGGTCGCGCGGGCCGACCTTGCGCGCCTCCGGCGTGAAGCGGCCGAGCTCGTCCTCCGACAGGCCGACGCGGAGAAGTCCGTCGAGGATGCCGATGGTCGCCGGCACAGCGCCCGCGTCGCGGACGCGCCGCTCGCTCTCGAGGCCGACCTCGACGCCGTCTCCGGGCGGGAAGCCGTGCGCGACCAGAGTGGTCTCCAGCGCCACGACCGGCCGGCGGTCGGCCAGCGCGTGCCCGACTTCCTCCGAGACGCGGATCAGATCGTTCATGGCATGGAGCCTAGTTTCGCGACGCATCGCGCCGCCGCCGCCATCGCAAGGTCGGGGCCGCCAAGGAGGTAACCGGCGGCGAGCGCGTCACCCGCGCCGGTCGTGTCGACCACGTCGGCCGGCAGCGCGGGGCGCTCGACGTCGCCGAAGCGCGCCCCGAGCGGCCCGCGCTTGAGCACCCAGGTGCAGCCCTCGAGCGGTCCTCCGAGCACCCGCTCCTCGTCCTCGTTCGCGAAGACGACCGCAGGCCGGAGCGCCGTCAGTCGGTCGCGAAAGCGCTCCGGCCCGAAGTCGCGAATCGCGCTCCAGGAGGAGAGGTCGACGCTTACCTTCGGCGCCAGCCCCGCCGCCGCGAGCGCCGCCTCGTCGATCGGCGAGCGGAGGAGCGAGTAGCCCGGGAGGTGCAGGTGCGTGCAGCCCTCGAGCCAGGCCGGGTCGAGCTCCTCGGCTCGGAAGTCCGGCGAGACGCCGCGGTCGGACGCCATCGTGCGACCGCCGTCAGCGGCCACGAGCGAGACGACGGTGCCGGTGCGACCCTCGACGATGGGCCCACGGACGTCGACGCCGTAGCGACCGAGGGCGCCTGCCGCGGTTCGCCCCGCCTCGTCGGCAGCGCGCTTGCCGACGAAGCGCGACTCGCCGCCGAGCTCCGCCATCCAGGCGGCGACGTTCGCAGCCTGGCCGCCCGGCCCGAGCTGGGTCGTCGCGTCCGCGTCCGCGCCCTCGGCGAGCGGTTGCGAGAGCCGGACGATCACGTCCAGGAGCAGGTCGCCGAGCGTGACGATCATG
>JAWVCV010000219.1:0-15386 GCA_033858115.1 Gaiellaceae bacterium | reverse complement strand
GAGGAGGCGCAGCGGCTCGTGCGCCAGGGCGAGGCGGCGGTCGCCTACCTGATGCGACCGACGCGGATCGAGGATGTCTTCGAGTACGCCCGCCGCGGCGAGGTCCTGCCCCAGAAGACGACCTACTTCTTTCCGAAGCTCATCTCCGGCCTGCTCTTCCATCCTCTGTGACGCCCTGGCTCGACGTCTGCCGCGACGCGGTGGGCGACATCAAGGCGGTGCTGGCCGAGCTGCCGACTCGCGTCGAACGCGAGCCCGTCCTCCAGACCGGCGAAGGCGGCGACGAGACCACCGCGATCGACGCGGCGGCCGAGACGGCAGTCGTCCACCGGCTGGAGCAGCTCGACGAGAGCTTCACGCTCGTCTCCGAGGAGCTCGGCGAGCGGACGTTCGGCTCCGGTGGCGCGTGGCGAGTCGTCCTCGACCCGATCGACGGCTCGCTGAACGCGAAGCGGGACATTCCCTTCTTCTCGCTCTCGCTCGCCGTCGCCGAGGGCGCGACGATGGGCGACGTCGTGTGGGGCTACGTCTACGACTTCGGCACGGGCGAGGAATGGACGGCCGAGCGAGGGAAGGGAGCGTTCCTGAACGGCGAACGGCTCGGCCGCGTGCGGCCGAAGGACACGATCGAGATCCTCTCCTTCGAGGCGACGACGACCGCCGAGGTGGCGGAACGGGCCGGCCAGATGGTCGGCAGCGCCCACCGTCTGCGAATCATGGGCTCGCTCGCGCTCTCGCTGTGCCACCTCGCGGCGGGCCGCGTCGACGCCGTCTGCTCGCTGAAGCCCGCCCGCTCGGTCGACATCGCCGCCGGCCAGCTGCTCGTGCGTGAGTGCGGCCTCGCGATCGACCTCTTCGAAGACCCCCCGTTCGAGCAGGCGCCTCTCGACCTGGCCGGACGTTCGCGGGTCGTTGCAGCGGGAACGACCGAGTTGTGCCGGACGCTGGAGGCCGCTCTTACCGCATAGGCTGCTCGGGCTGGAACTACGCCAGCTGGCGCCACGGCGTCTTCTACCCCGAGGGCTGCCCCGCCAGCCGGTGGCTCGCCTACTACGCCCGCTTCTTCGACACCGTCGAGGTGAACGCGACCTTTTACCGCCTGCCGACCGTCAAGGGGGTGCAGGGCTGGGTCGATCGGACGCCGGAGGACTTCGTCTTCGCGGTGAAGATGAGCCGGTACGTCACGCACGTGAAGCGGCTGCGGGAGCTCGCGCCGAGCATGGAGCTCTTCTACGGCCGGATCGCGCCGCTCGTGGCCTCGCCGAAGCTCGGCCCGGTTCTGTGGCAGCTGCCGCCGACGTTCCCTCGCAACGACCAGCGGCTCGCCGCGGCGCTCGCCCTCCTGCCCCCCGGCAGGCACGCATTCGAGTTCCGCCATGCGAGCTGGTTCGTCCCCGAGGTGATGGAGCTCCTGCGCGAGCACGGCGTCGCGCTCGTAATCGGCGACCGGCCCGAGGTGCACTCATTCCAGACGCACGAGTTGACCGCCGACTGGACATACGTGCGCTTCCACGCAGGCACGAGGGGCAGGCGCGGCAACTACTCGGAGAGCGAGCTGCGCGAGTGGGCCGGGCGCCTGCGGTCCTGGCCGGTCCGCGAGGCGTTCGTCTACTTCAACAACGACTGGGAGGGCTTCGCCGTACGAAACGCTTCGAGGCTACGTGAGTTGCTCGGAGCCGACCTCACCGAGCGACGTCTGAAAGTACCTTGATCCGCGCGTCCGGTCGCTCCGCGAGCTCGGCGATCACGCCCGGCAGCGCGGACAACGGGACGATCGCGCTGATCAGCGGAGCCGGATCGACCACGCCTGCCGCCATCATCGCGAGCACGCGCGGCAGGTGATGGCTGTACCCGAGGCTCCCGACGACTGAGCGCTCGAACAGCACGAGCCGGCTCGACGAGAGCTCGCTAGATGCCGTAGGAAGCCCTACGCACACGATCCGCCCACCTCGGCGAGCGCACTCGACGGCCTCGGAGAGAAGCGTGGCGGCGCCGGTCGACTCGATGACGACGTGGGTGCCGCCGCCTCCGAGCCGCTGACGGACACGCTTCGCCAGCCCCTCGCCCGCGTCCACGGTCGCAAACCCGATCGCCTCGGCCCGCGCTCGCCTGGCCTCGTCGATCTCGACGACGACCGGCCGCGCGCCGATGCTCCGCGCCAGCAGCGCGGACGCCGCGCCGATGGGCCCGAACCCGAGCACGAGCACGTCGTCGCCGGGACGCGTTTCGCCTCGCTCGAGTGCGTGCAAGGCGACGGCGAGCGGTTCCGTCAGCGCGGCGTGCTCGTCCGGCACTGAGTCGGGCACCGCCACGAGCGCGTACTCGGGCACGACCACCCTCGCCGCGAAGGCCCCGTCGGAGTGGAGCCCGATCGAGCCGCCATATCGGCACCGGTGGTAGGCGCCCTCCACGCAGGCCTCGCATGTCGCGCACCGCCAGCAGGCATCGGCCGTGACCCGCGTGCCCGCTGGCCAGCGACGCTCGTCGGCCGCTCGGATGATCCGCCCCGAAAACTCGTGTCCGAGCGTCAACGGCGGCATCCGGCCCGTTAGCGGGTGCGGGTCGAGCCGGATCAGCTTGGGGCCCTCGCGGTACTCGGCGAGGTCGCTCCCGCAGACACCGCAGTAGGTGACGGCGACGACCGCGCACCCCGGCGGCGGCTCTTGGGGCGTCGGCACGTCTTCGAGCCGAATGTCTCTCACGCCGTGCCAGCGGAGCGCGCGCATCCCTCAGCAGCCGAGGTGACGTGCGATCACGATTCGCTGGATCTCGTTCGTCCCCTCGCCGATCTCCAGCACCTTCGCGTCGCAGAAGAAGCGTGAAACGGGGTAGTCGTGCATGTAGCCGTAGCCGCCGTGGATCTGCACCGCCTCCGATGCCGCCTTCATCGCCAGCTCGGACGCCAGCAGCTTCGCCATTGCGCTTTCCTTGCCAAACGCAGCCCCCTGGTCGCGGAGCTGCGCCGCGCGGTAGACCAGGAGCTTGACCGCCTCCAGCTGCGCGGCGATGTCGGCCAGCTTGAACTGGATCGCCTGGAACTTCGAGATCGGGCGGCCGAACTGCTGCCGGTGGCGAGCGTAATCGAGCGAGAGCTCGAGTACCGCCTCGGCCAGGGCGATGCCGAGTGTCGCGATCGTGATGCGGCCCACGTCGAGCACGGAGAGAAACTGGGCCAGCCCGCCGCCCGGAGCTCCGATCACGTGCTCTTCGGTCAGCGCAACGTCCTCGAATTGCAACTCGCGGCTGTCGAGCGAGTGCCAGCCGATCCCGCGGAGCTTCGGCCCCCAGGTGAAGCCCGGCGTCCCGACCGGGATGAGGAGGCTCACGTACTGATCGGCACTGCCACCGGCCTCGGGCTCGCAGCGCGCGAGCACGACCGGACCGAGGCTGATGTCGGTGGCGGCATTGGAGATGAAGACCTTCGAGCCGTTCACGCTCCAGCCGTCCGACGTCCTCTGGGCCAGCGTGCGCACCCCGCTCGCGTCCGATCCGGCGCCCGGCTCCGTCAATCCGAATGAGCCCAGTCGCTCGCCGGCGGCGAGCGGGCGGAGCCACCGGGCCTTCTGCTCCTCGGTCCCGAACCTGATCAACGGGATCGAGCCGATCGTGAGGTGCGCCTGCCAGCAGGCGGCGACGGACTGATCGACCTTCGCCACCTCGAACAGGGCAGCGACGAGGGCGGTGGTGGATACATCGGTGCCGCCGTGCTCCTCAGGGGCGAGAAGTCCCATCAGATCGAGCCGCCCCATCTCACGGAACAGCGCCGTCGGACACTCCTCGGCCTCCCACCAGCGCGCGGCGTGCGGGGCGATCTCGGCTTCGGCGAACTCGCGCGCCAGGTCGCGCAGGGACCGTTCCTCAGGCGTGAGCAGCACCGTCGCCGTCTCCTGCTCCACGCTAAAACTATACCGACTATTTGGTCTAAAGTCGGCCGACCATGGATGCCAGCGCCCTTCTCGGCCTCTACACCACCATGGCCCGAATCAGATGCTTCGAGGAACACGTCGGCCGCCTGTTTCGCGACGGCAGCATCCACGGCTTCGTGCACGTCTCGATCGGCCAGGAGGCGGTTGCTGCCGGCGCGTGCGCGGCGCTGCGGCCCGAGGACGCGATCACCACCACCCACCGCGGGCACGGACACTGCATCGCGAAGGGGGCGGACGCGACCGGCATGCTGGCCGAGCTGTTCGGGCGCAGGACGGGCCTCTGCGGCGGGAAGGGCGGCTCGATGCACCTCGCCGACCCACGCCTCGGCATCCTCGGTGCGAACGGGATCGTCGGGGCCGGGATCCCGATCGCGGCCGGTGCTGCGCTCTCGGCAAGAGTCCTCGGCGACGAGCGGGTGGCAGTCGCCTTCTTCGGCGAGGGCGCCGTGCATACCGGCGCCTTCCATGAAGGGCTCACGCTCGCGGTCGCGTGGCGGCTGCCGGTCATCTTCATCTGCGAGAACAACGGATATGCGGAGTTCACGCGCAGCGACCGCTGGGGCGGACCGAAGCCTGTCGAGCGCGCCGCGGTCTACGGGCTCGGCGCAGATGCGGTCGACGGCAACGACGCAGTCCTCGTCCACGCGGTCGTCGCGGCCGCGGTCGACGCCGCGCGCTCCGGCGGCGGACCGCGGTTCATCGAGGCGCGAACCACCCGCGTCAGCGGCCACTACGAGGGCGATGCGCAGCCGTACCGCTCGCAGGGCGAGCTGGACGACGTGCGGCAGAGAGATCCGCTGCGCGTCCTGCGACGTCGGCTGCCAGATGCGGCCGCAGCGGACGAGATCGACGCCGCTGTCGATCGAGAGATCGAACGCGCGGTGGCGACCGCGCTCGAAGCGCCTTACCCGGAGCCGGATGACGTCTTGGAGGACGTGTATGCCTGACGCCCCGCGCTACATGGACGCGGTCAACCTCGCGCTCGCCGACGAGATGCGGCGCGACGAGCGCGTCGTCCTCCTCGGGGTCGACATCGGCGAGGGCGGCGGCGTCTACGGCGTCACGCGGGGCTTGCACGAGCAGTTTCCCGGGCGCGTGCTGGACACGCCCATCGCCGAGGCAGGCGTCCTCGGTGCGGCGGTCGGCGCTGCGATGACCGGCCTACGCCCGGTCGTCGAGATCATGTACATGGACTTTCTCACCGTCTGTCTCGACCCGATCGTCAATCAGGCGGCGAAGCTGCGCTACATGACTGGGGGGCGCGCGACGATCCCGATCGTCTTCCGCACGCAGACGGGCGCGGGGAACGGCGCAGGCGCCCAACACTCCCAGAGCCTCGAGGTCCTGCTCGCGCACGTGCCGGGACTGCGCGTCTTCTGCCCCGGTGACGCCCGCGACGCCTACGACCTGCTCGTCGCGGCGATCAGAGACGACAGCCCGGTCTGCTTCGTCGAGAATCGGCGGCTCTACGCGCGCGTCACCGACCTGGAGGACTGGCGGCGGGACCCCTTGCCGCCCGGCCGATCGAGGGTCGTGCGCGAGGGCACTTCCCTCACCGTCGTGTGCTGGGGGCGAATGGTGTCCGAGACCCTGCGCGCAGTCTCCGACATGCACGACGTCGATCCGGAGATCGTCGACCTGAGGACGCTAGCTCCGCTCGATCTCGAGCCCGTGTTCGAGAGCATCAGGCGGACGCGACGCTGCCTCGTCGTCCATGAAGCGGTCGAGGCCTTCGGCCCGGGTGGCGAGATCGTCGCCCGGGTCGCCGACGAGATGCTCTACGAGCTCGACGGACCGGTCACACGATTCGGCGCGCTGCCGGCCCCGGTCCCCTACAGCCGCACCCTGGAGCAGCAGCTCCTGCCCGGCCATCGCCGGATCGCGGGACGGATTCGCGAGGTCGCGCTGGGTTGACGCCGGGGCCGAAGCCGGGCAGAATGCGACCAACCGTTTGGTTGGTAGAGCTCCCGGAGGTTGTGACGTGTCGGTAACGACGATCGAAGACAGGATTGCGGGCGGGAACCGCCTCGAGTCCTGGCACGAGTTGACGGACGAGTACCGCGCCGCGGCGGCCCGGATGATGGAGTTCCACATGATGAGCGAGCTTGTCGGACCGGTCCACGAGTTCCGCTGGGTGCCCAAGGCGCCCTCACTCGAGGCGAAGATGATCTTTGCGGCGAAGTCGCAGGACGAGGTCGGGCACGGCCTGATGTTGATGCGCGTCTGCCAGGACCTCACCGGCAAGTCGAGGGCGCAGTACATCGAGGAGATCCTCGACGGACCGCCGCGCTTCATGAACATCTTCCACTACCCGTGGGATTCGTGGGTCGACCCGGCAATCGTCGCGTGGCTCGTCGACGGCGCCGAGATCAAGCGCCAGGCCACGCTCCTCGGCAGCTCGTACGGCCCCTACGCGCGCGCCATGAAGAAGATCGTCAAGGAAGAGGGGTTCCATCACCACTGCGGCCGCTACCTGATCGAGCGGATGATCGAGGCCGGAGCGGACCAGAGGCGGCAGGTGCAGGACGGGGTCGCACGCTGGTGGCCGCGGATCCTCGCGATGTTCGGCCCGCGTGACCAGCACTCGAAGCACGGCGCGACGCTGATGAAGTTCGGCCTGAAGCTGTCACTGAACGAGGACCTTCGCCAGTCGTTCCTGACCAAGTACACCCGCCAGATCAGGTCGGTGGGCCTCGAGGTGCCGGACGACGCGTGCACCTTCGACGAGACGACACAGCTGTGGGGCTACACCGAGCCGGACTGGGACGAGTTTCGCTCGCTGCTCCGCGGTGGCAGCCCGATGGGTGCCGACCTCCAGCGGGAGCTCCGGGAGTCCCGCGCTCTCAACCGCTGGCTGCTCGACGACACCGTGCCTCTCGCCGCGTAGCACGCACATGCCGCCGAACCGCGTCTACGAGGTCTTTCGCCAGAAACGGCTTGGTGAGGAGTACATCCACGTCGGCGAGGTCGAGGCCCTCGATCCGGAGACGGCGATGCTCGCGGCGAAGGAGCATTTCAGCCGCCGCGAGCTTTGCTCCGGCCTCTGGGTCGTGGACCGCGAGCACGTCACGGCTGCGCATTGGGACGAAGCGGTGCTGAGCAGCGGGTTTGGCAAGGACTATCGCAAGCCCGAGGGGTTCAGGGCCGGCACGGGGGAGTTCGCGCACAGGGATCTCTCGTGACCGTCGCGGCGTCGGTGTCCGCAGAGCTGATCAAGCTGGCGGACGAAGAGCTCTTCGCCGGGCACGTGCTCACCTCGGTGTCGGGGTGGGGACCGGAGCTCGAGATCAACCTGGCGATGTCGTCGATGGGTCAGGACGAGCTCGGCCACGCGCGCCTGCTCTATGGGCTGGCGGTCGGCACGGACCGGGACCGGATCAACGACCTGATCTACGCCAGGCCGCCCGGAGAGTTCAGGGCGGCGGCACTCAGTAGCGTTTACTCGAAGCAGTGGGAGATGCTCGTGGTCAAGCACTTCCTGTACGAGTCGGCTGACGCCGAGCGGCTGCGCCTGCTGGCCGGGTCGACGCCTGAGCTCGCCGAGGCCGCGGCGAAGATGCGCAGCGAGGAGGACTTCCACCTCGAGTTCTGGACGTCATGGTTCGATCGCACAGCCAGGATCGACCATGCGCGAGTCCAGAAGGCGCTGAGCGCGCTCTGGCCGAGCGCAGCCGGCCTCTTCGACTTCGGCGAGGGCGGGCTGTTCACCCCGGCCTCGGCCCGAGAGGCCGCCGACGACTGGAGCTCTCGCATCACATCGCGGCTGACGTCCCTTGGCTTCTCGCTCCCGTCCGTGGCCGAGGAGCCGGTCGACGACTCGCAGCGGATCCTCGACGAGATGCGGATCGTCTACAACGACGCGCCGGGACGCTGGTGAGCGCGATGGCGAGACGCGGCGAGCTCGTCGAGCAGGATGTTCGGAGCTGCCTCGCGGCGGTCGAGGATCCCGAGCTTCCGGTGAGCATCGTCGACCTCGGCATGGTCAAGCGCGTGGCCGTCGAGGCCTCAGACGGTGGCTGGGACGTCGGCGTCGATCTCGTGCCCACGTTCCTCGGGTGCCCCGCTCAGATCTTCATCGAGGCGGCGGTGCTCAAGGCCATGCGCGCGGTGGACGGCGTCGTGGACGTTCGCGTCCAATGGCTTCCCGCGGCACAGTGGTCGCTCGAGCACATCAGCCCGAGCGGCCGCACGGCCCTGAAGGAGATCGGTGTCGCCGTCCCGGACGGGAAGGGTGGCCTCGAGTGCCCGAACTGCGAGTCGACGCGCATCGTCATCGACTCGAACTTCGGCGCGACGCTCTGCCGCCGGCTGGGCCACTGCGAGGAGTGCGGCGACCCGGTCGAGATCATGAAGTCGGGCGTGGACGCTACGCGCTTGACGTTGCCGCTGTCCGCACGCTAGCGGCAGCAAACACCGCGCTCCCACTGGCCACCACGTCACCTGGCTCGCGCTCGACGCGGAGGTCGAGCGAGATCAGAACGCCGGCTCCGTCGGCGGGCTCCTCGACGTCCGCGATCGAGCCGCTGCACGTCAGCACGTCTCCCGGCCACACCTGATCGTGGAACCGAACGCGGAAACGGCGGACGTTCTCCGGCCCGAGCAGGTCGACGCAATACGCGGCGAGGTAGCCGGCCTGCAACATCCCGACGCTGAACACGGTCGGAAAGCCCGCGGCCTGCGCAAACGGCTCGTCGTGGTGGATCGGGTTGAAGTCGCCGCTCGCTCCCTGGTACCGGACGATGTCCGTCCTCGAGATCGGCCCGAACGTCCTCGAGGGCAGCGTGGCTCCTCTCTGCAGCGTCATAGCGCCTCCGTCTCGATCGCGGTCGTACGCGACCGCGCCACCAGAGTTCCCGTCTCGTCGACGAAGTTCGTGACGATCCGTCCGACTCGCATCACGCCCCCACGACGTCCTCGCTTCTCGACGATCGACTCGATGAGAACCTCCACCGCGAGCCGCCGGCCGACGCCCGGAGGCGGGCCGAAGAACTCGAATTCCTGCTCACCGTGGAGCAGGCGCTCGAGCTCCATGCCAAGCGCTTCGTACGGCTGCGGCGCGTCGGGCGGCTGCCAGAGCGCCGCGGACATGAGAAACGTCGGCGTGATCGGCGGCGCCTCCGCGTCGACGAGGTGCGGGTGGGTCGCTTGCGTCGCCCGGGCGAACTCGCGGACCTTCCCGAGCTCCACCGTCATCTCGAACCGAGCGACTATCGTTCCGGGCTGGTCGCCCATTCGACGTTCCCTTCCCGCACGGTGTCGAGGACGCGCGCGATGCCGTGGGAGCGCTCGGAGGTGTTGCTGGTGGCTCGGTAGAGGTCCGAGAGCAGTCGCAGCATCGGTCCGAAGCTGCCGGCCTCGTCCAGTACGGAGACTGCGTTCCGCACGTCCTTCTCGAGCAGGGCGAGCGTGACGCCGTACTGCGCGGAGGCGGCGTCGCCGTCGAGGATGCGCGGCACGTGCGTCTCCGACGCGTGGGACCTACCCGAGCTGCCGTTGATGACCTCCAGTGCGGTTCCCGGCGCGATGCCGCAGCGCTCGAGCGCCACGAGCGCCTCGCAGGTCGACCACAGCGCCATCGCGCAGAGCGCGTTGTTCAGCGCCTTCACGCGCGCGCCGGCACCGACCGGCCCCAGGTGGTGGATCGCAGCCCCGAAGGTCCGCAGCACCGGCAATGCAGCTTCGAACGCCGAACGCTCGCCGCCGGCCATGACCGTCAACGCGCCATTCGCCGCACCGTCCGGTCCCCCGGACACCGGCGCGTCGACGAGCGCGATGCCGCGCGACCGCAGTCTCTCTGCGATTCGCCCAAGCTCGGCGGGATTGCCGGACGTGCAATCGATCCAGGTGCACCCCTCCTTCAGCACTCCCTCCAACCGTTCGGCGATCTTGCCGACTTCGGTGGTGGTGGGGAGCGCCGTGACGAGCACGTCCACGGGGGCGAGCTCTTCGAGGCGCGCGAGGGGCGTCGTCCCGTGCTCGCGGCCATGGTCGACCGAGACTTGCTCGGTGCGATTCCAGACGAGGGTCTCGAAGCGCATTGCGATTCGGCCGGCGACCCCGTAGCCGATCGCTCCGAGCCCGACGACCCCGACGACGCCTGTTGGTGCCGGCGGCCTTATCTCGCGCCCATTCGCTCCAGGTACTTCTCGGCGGGACGGGCGATGCACAGCGTCGCGACCGCCCCCATGAAGCCGACAACGACGACGCCCGCCATCATTCCCGCGCTGTCGAACTGCCCGGCCGACCGCTCGATCAGATACCCGACGCCTGAGCGTCCCCCGAGAATCTCGCCGACGATGGCGCCGAGGAACGCCGCGGGTACCGTCATCCCGATCCCCGACAGGATGAACGGGAGTAGGGACGGCAGCATCACGACCCTCACGAGCTGGAGCCTCGACGCGCCCAGCAGTCGCACCGTCGTGAATCGCTCGGTGTCGATCGACTTCATGCCGGCGATCGTGTTCACCATCATCAGGAAGAAGGTGATCAGCGCGACGAGGAACAACCCGGCCTTCTCGCCCGGGCCGAACCACACGAGGAAGAGTGGGAAGAGAATGATTCGCGGAAAGCTGTAGGCCGCCGCGACGAACGGGTTCACGACGCGAAAGATGCGCTGCGAGCTTGCCAAGACGATGCCGACGGTGATGCCGAGGAGCGATCCGATCGCGAGCCCCAGCAACGCTGTGCGAACGGTCGTGCCCGCGTAGGTCCAGAGCTCGCCCGAGCGGCCAAGCTCGACGAGGCGGCGCCCCACGTCCTCGGGAGTGCTGACGAACACCTCGAGCTCGCGGGCCGGCGCGAGCGTCTGCCACGCGACGAGCAGCGCGACCGGTATCGCCGCCTGGAGGAGCCGGACCTTCAGCATCAGCGCACTTCCGCCAACGGTCTACGCCGGGAGCGCCGCGGTCCGCACCAGGTCGGCGCGGCCACGCAGCCACATTCTCTCGCCGAGGGACACCAGCTGATCGAGGATGAGCCCGATCGCCGCCACGACCACGACCGCCGCGAAGATGCCCGTGAGGTCGAGCACGACCGACGCCTGGTGCGCGAGGTACCCCAAGCCCTGGACCGAGACGATGAACTCGCCCACGATCGCGGCCTGAATCCCGTTCGGGATCGTCTGGCGCAGGCTGGCGATGATGAACACGGCCGCGGACGGCAGGACCACCCAGCGCAGAACCTGGAGGCGCGACGCTCCGAGTAGTTGCATCTCGGCCACGATCCGATCCTCGGTCGAGCGGACGCCTTCGTACACGTTGAAGAAGGTGAAGAAAGCCGACATGACCGCCACGAGGACGACTTTCGGCGTCAGGAAGAGGCCGAACCACAGGATGTACAGCGGCGCCAGCGCCAGCTGCGGAATCGCGTACATGACGATCACGTACGGCCGCACCACCGTCGAGAGCATCTTGCTCTGCCCGAGCGCGATCGCGATCAGACCGCCTGCGGAGATTCCGACAGCCAAGCCGAGCAGGATCTCGGTGGCCGTCGTCTGGATTGCGGGGCCCAGCGTGCCGTCCTGCGACCAGTCGAAGAGCCGGCCGGCGACGCGGCTGGGCATGCTCGTCCAGAAGGGATCGACCCAGAACCGCCCCACCAGCTCCCAGGCGCCCAGCACGACGCCGACGATCGCGAGCCGGATCGAAATCAGGCGCACGCGCTCGAGCGTCATCGAACCTCCGAGCGCAGGCTGCCCCAGAGCTCCTCGCGCAGGGACGAGAAGGCCTCGGTCGAGCGAACGTGCCACAGGTCGCGCGGCCGAGGGATCGTCACGGCGTGATCACCGATCAGGCTGGCCGGACGCGAGCTGAACACCAGCACCCGATCGGCCATGCCCACGGCTTCGTCGAGGTCGTGGGTGACGTAGATGACCGTCCGGCGGTCGCGCTCCCAGATCTCGAGCAGCTGCTCCTGCATCTTCAGCCGGAGCAGAGCGTCCAGCGAGCCGAACGGCTCGTCCATCAGCAGGGTCTGGGGGTTGTAGATGAGCGTCCGCGCCAGCTGCGCGCGCTTCCGCATGCCGCCGGAGAGCTGGTGGGGGAAGTGCGACTCGAACCCCGTGAGCCCGACGTCGGCGAGCGCCTTCTCGGCGAGGCCCTCTCTCTCTGCTTTTCCGACCCCGGTGATCTCGAGCGGCAGCGACACGTTGCGGAGCACGTTGCGCCACGGGAGCAGCGAGTCGCCCTGCGACATGTAGCCGATCCCCACATTCGGCCCGTCCACGACCCGTCCGTTGTAGGTGACGCTGCCTGCGGAGGGATGGTCGAGACCCGCGATCATGTTGAGAACCGTCGACTTTCCGCACCCGCTCGGCCCGACGAGGACGACGAACTCGCCGGGCCTGGCGACAAAGGAGATCCCGTCGAGCACCTCCACCGTGCCCGTGCTACCGGTGAAGGACTTCCGGACGTCGTTGACTTCGATGACTGCCTGCTCGGACGCCTGGGCCGATCCCAGAGACGCTCCGCGAGAAGCGTTCACAGCCGGACCAGGACGATCCCCACTGGGTGGCGCCACAGCCTTTCGAACCTCCGTTGATGTCGTTGGGTACAGGACGCGTGCGCCTTACGTGCGGCGCTTGCGCAAGTCGACTTTCAGCTGGCGTGCCGCCTTCTCCACGTACAGGTTCGTCGCCCCTTCAGCCAGCGTCATGTCCATCGCACGACCTACGGTCGAACTGGCGATCCCGACCGCGTTCTGCCAGCCACGAGGCGTGTAGAGGATGCCGCGCGCGTAGCCGGCGACGGTCTGGGTGTAGGCGGCGTTCCAGACGGCCGTCGGCACGGGAGCGAACAGCGTCCGCCCGATCTGACTGGCGCGCTCCCGGTTGTTGAGGATGAACTCCCTCGCCCGGACGATCGCGCGCATGAAGGCGACGACCATCCCGGGCTTCGCGGCCATGCTCGGCTGCAGCATGACGAAGCTCGCCCAGTTCGTCCTTGCGAGTCCGGGCAGGTCGCCGAAGTCGAGCGTGATCCCGGGCCGGTCCGCGAGACCGAGCAGCGGCGTCGGCAACAGGTGGATGACCGCGTCGACCCGACCCGCGGCGTACCCGGCTGCGATGCCTGCCGAGCTGCCGAGGAACACCTCCTTCACGTCCTTCTGCGGGTCCAGTCCCTGCTGCTTCATCACGACTTCGGCGAGCACCGTCGAGATGCTGCCCGGTGTGGGGAGACCGACGCTCTTGCCCCGCAACGCGCGGATCTTTGCCTGCGGCGTCGAGCGCTGCGTCACGCGAGCGTCGGCCGCAGCGGAGGCGCTCATCGCGAGCGTCAGGTCCATCCCGGTCGTCAGGACGCCGATGCCGCGAAGCTTCCCGCCGTTGTGGTTGGCGATCGGGATGTTCGACGTTCCGAGGAGCGCGACGTCGATCGACCCGCCGGTCAGCGCGGCCAGAATCGCCGTGCCGCCTGCGAGCTCGATCCGCTGCAAGTTGATGCCCTCACGCCGGAAGAAACCTTGCTTCTCGGCGATCCGGACGATGAGCTCGTTGGTGGTGCCGGGACCCGCGAGCCGCATTGTGTAGCTCGGCGCCTTACCGGCGTCGACCGCGCTGCCGGCCGCACCGGACGCGACGAGGGCGAGCGCAAAGGCCCCCAACACCGCCGCGGGCAGCGCTACCCCGCGCCGGAAGCTGCGGTGGCCGATTCCGCCTCCGCGGATGTTCCGAAGCGATGTTCCCATGACTCTCCTCTCCACTGCTTGAGCGGGTCGCTGCTGTGGCTGGTCGACTCTCATGAACGAGCCGTCCACGTCGGGCGCTTCACTAGAGGACCGTGAGCACGTCGAGGCTCGCCGGCGCGGTGCTCAACATCACACCGTCGCAGATGGACTTGAACTCGTCTTCCTCGATGTACTTCTTGGAGCCGATCGATTCATGCGCACGCAGGACGATGTCGCGGATCTCCTGCTCCGTCGGCTCGTAGCCCCATTCGGCGAGCTTCATCTCGATGCCGCCTCGGTAGAGCGTCGTCGTGCCGATCACGTTTCGGTACTCGCGACCGACCACCTGGGGGTTCAGCGCCATCGGCGCCTCCAGGGCCCCTTCCTCGAGCGCGCCCTGGCCGATGCCGAAGTGCGCTTCCTCGAGGCACCACGTGTCGCCCGAGATCGGCTTGTAGCGCTGGACGGGCGTGCTCCAGGCCTTCGCTGCGAAAGTGCAGAGCTCGTAGAGACCCTCCGTGCGGATGCCGGTGTGGATCCCGTACATCTCGAGGAGGCAGACGATCTCCTCGAACGCGACGAGCCCGCCCCGGTCGCCGAGCCCGTTGACCGCGGAGTCGACCCACGTCACCCCGGCCTCCACCGCAGAGAACGCGTTTCCGGTCGCCGTGCCGAGATCGTTGTGGAACTGGGCGCAGATCGGGACGCTGTCGCCGATCGCCTCCTTGACCTGGCTGACGTAGTACGCCGCCACGCTCGGGACGGCACAGCCGACGCTGTCCCAGACGTAGACGCGGTCGGCGCCCGCCTTGACACCCTCCGCATACAGGTCCCGGACGACGTCGATGTTGCTGCGAATCGTGTCGGGCCACGAGAAGATCGTCTTGATCCCCTGCTCCTTCAGGAACTGGATCGTCTCGGAGACGAGCTCGATCAGCTCCTCGCGCGAGCCGATCTTCGACTCGTTCGAGATGCCACCCTCGCCGAACTGGTGGAACGGGGCGCCCGGATCGAAGCCGTCCGCGAGGATGATCAGCTCCTCGCTGTCGACGCCGGCGTCGATGTGCCGCTGGAAGCGCTCCTTCCAGTTGTCCTTGCGGATGATGCCCGTGTAGGACTTCTCGACCTTGATGCCGGCGCGATCCATCGCGCTGATGAAGTCGGCCAGCTCTTTCAGCGAGATGTCGTGCGGCATCTTGACGCACGTGACCCCGATGTCCACGAGCATCCGCACGAGCGTCAGCCGGTCGCCCCAGCTGATCAGGGCGCCCGTGCTGTCGGCGCCCTCCTGCAGCGTCGTGTCCTTGAAGAAGACTCGCTCCGGCAGCGTGATGGAGCCACGCACCTCGTCCGCCCAGTGTCCCGGGCTCGCGAACCACTTCCCCTCGACGTGCCAGGGAGCTTCGGACGACATCGATCTACCTCCCAGCCGCGCGCGCGCTCATAGGACGGTGAGGACGTTGTCGGCGGGATCCGGGGTGACTCCCTCCATCACGCCCACGCAGATCGACTTGAACTCGGGCTCGCGGATGAACTTCTTGCAGCCGATCGCCTCGTGCAAGCGCACCATGATCTCGCGGATCTGATCGTCCTCCGGGTCATAGCCCCACTCCTCGAGCTTCATCTCGAGGCCGCCGCGGTACAGCGTCGTCGTGCCGATGACGTTCTCGTACTCCCGTCCGACCGCTGCCGGGTTGATGGCCATCGGAGCGACCAGCTCGCCCGACTTGAGAGCGCCCTGCCCGATCGTGAAGTGCGCCTCCTCGAGTGGCCACGTCTCGCCCGTGATCGGCTTCC
>JAWVCV010000218.1:0-4173 GCA_033858115.1 Gaiellaceae bacterium | reverse complement strand
AGGACCGGCAGGCGCTGCAAACACCCTCGGAGTCGATGAAGAGGTCAGGCTTGGTCTCCGGCATGACGCAACGCCGGCAATAGACGATCGGGCTCATGCCCTCAGGCTACCTTCCCGTCGCCGGCGGTCATCTTCGCGCGATGATCCCCACGAACCAGCCGAGCCGGTCACCGGCGAGCCGTGCGAGCGGCCCCGCGACGCGCCGGTCGTACGGCGTCACGAAGCGGCGGTAGCGCACATCCGAGAAGGAGGTGAAGAGATCGTCGAGCTCCTGCGTCGTGTAGGCCTTCGTGCCTGGGCTCTCGACGTGTGCGGCGAGCACATCCGTGACCGACCGCCAGGGGCGGCCGCGCAGCAGCGCGGTCTTTCCCCACACGCCGAGCGCGAACCAGGAACGCCGCGAGTAGAGCATGATTCGAGCCTCGCCGCCCGGCGCGAGCACGCGTCTCGCCTCAGCGAGCGCGCGCTCGGTGTCCGGTGTGTGGTGGAGCACGCCCCACGAGTAGACGAGATCGAAGCTGCCGTCGTCGAAGGGAAGCGCCTCGGCATCTGCCGCCCGGACGTCGCCGTCGACCCCTTCGAGCTCGAGTCGCTGCCGGACGAGCGCTGCGGCCGCCTCGGTGAGATCGATTCCGGTCACCGCCGCCCCGGCGCGGGCGAATCGCACGAAATCCGTGCCTAGCCCGACCCCGATCTCCAGCACGCGCTTGCCCCGCCAGCGCTCGAACTCGGCGAACGACGGGATGAACGGCTCGAGTCGGTACCGCTCCGCCTCGACCTGCGCGAAGAACTCGCGTGAGCCGGTCTCGGCATCAGCCAGCCGACTGCCGCACGGCTCTGCCTCCCAGTGCGCCCGGACCGCCTCCTTCAGCGTCTCCGTCACGCAGCGAAGCTAGCAGAGGGGCGGCCGCACACGCTCGTAGACTTGAGAAATGCCCAAGGGGAACCTCGTCGTGCATGTCGTCGGCGCCCGGCCGAACTACATGAAGATCGCGCCGCTCTACGAGAGCCTTGCCGACCGAGGCCGGGTCGAGCAACGTCTGGTGCACACGGGGCAGCACTACGACCGCGAGCTGAGCGATGCCTTCTTCGCCGAGCTTCCGCTGCCACGCCCACACGTCGAGCTTCACGTCGGCTCAGGCCCGCACGGCGAGCAGACGGCCCGGGCGCTCGAAGGGCTCGAGCGGACGTTCGTGGAGCTGGAGCCTGACCTCGTCGTGGTTGCGGGCGACGTCAACTCGACCCTGGCGGGCGCGCTGGCCGCAGTGAAGCTCGGCGTCGAGGTCTGCCACCTCGAGGCGGGGCTCCGAAGCTACGACCGCGGCATGCCCGAGGAGCACAACCGCCGCGTGACGGACCACCTGTCGACTCTGCTGCTGACGCACTCGGAAGACGCGGGCGAGAACCTGGAGCGGGAGGGGCTCTCGGGCGAGTCGGTCGCCTTCGTCGGCAACACGATGATCGACACGCTCCTACGCAACGTCGATCGCGCCCGAGCTGCGCGCGAATGGGACACGCACGGCCTCCAGGAGGGGGGCTACCTCCTCGTCACCCTCCACCGGCCCGGGCTCGTGGACGACCCCGAGCTGCTCTCGGTGACGCTCGCAGCTCTCGAAGAGATCGCCGTCGACCTGCCGGTCGTCTTCCCGGTCCACCCGCGGACGCGCGCCCGCCTGGAGGGTCTCGGCACCGCGAGCTCCTCGCGTTTGACGCTGACGCCGCCGCTGCCATACGGCGCCTTCCTGTCCCTCCAGACCAGCGCGCGTGCAGTGCTGACCGACTCGGGAGGCATCCAGGAGGAGACGACTGCGCTCGGGGTCCGTTGCTTCACGCTACGCGCCAACACCGAGCGCCCGGTCACGGTCACCCATGGGACGAACATGATTCTGGGCCTGCAGCCGGAGCGCATCCGGGAGATTCCCGCCCTGCTCGAGCTGCCCGTCCCCGGAGGCGTGCCGCCGCTCTGGGACGGACGCGCCGGGGAGCGTGCGGCCATCGAGGTCGAGCGGGCGCTCGACCGAGACCTCGTCGCGGCCGAGAGCTAGCGCCGCACGACGTCGAGGAGCAGCTGCTCGAGTCGCTCGGCCTGGGCCTCGCGCAGGTGCTTCCGGGCGAACTCTCTGCCTGCTGTACCCATCTCCGCCGCCTCCTCCGGATGCTCGGAGAGCCATCGCACAGCGTCCGCGAGCGCGGCAGGGTCCTCGGGCGGGATCGCGAGCCCGCCGCGCGCCGCCTCGAGCAACCGAGCCGGTTCGCCAGCTGCGGCCAGGATCACCGGCTTGCCGCTCGCCATGAAGTCGACCATCTTCGAAGGCACGAACTGGGCGAACGTCGCATTGCCCGAGAGCGGCACGAGGAGTGCGTCGCTGCCGGCGAGAATGGGCGGCATCTCCTCCAGCGGCACCTGTGGGTGGAACGAGACGTTGTCCAGGCGACGGCCGGCGGCCGACCGTTCGAGCACCTCCTTGATTGGACCATCGCCGACGAAGGCGAACGACGCCTCACGGGCAAGAGCGGCCGCGTCGAGCACGGCCGGCAACCCCTGGGCGATCCCGTGTGTCCCGGCGAAGGTCACGAGGAAGCGATCCTCGGGGAGACCGAGCCGGTTCCGGCGTCCGTTGCCGTTCTCGAAGAAGAGATCGAGCGTCCCGTTCGGGATCAAGACGGCCGAAGGCGCATACCCACGGCGGGCGTCGATGTGGGCGCAGAACGGCCGCGTGACCGCGACGACGGTGGCCGCCTCGCGATAGAGCCAGCGCTCGAGGCGCTCGGCCACGGTCCGCGCCGCGACACCGGAGACCTGGTTGAGACTGAGCGCCGCGGCAGGCCAGAGGTCGCGCACGTCGAGGACGAACGGTGCGCCGTTCAGCCTGGCGAGCGCTGCGCCTGCGACGCCGGCGAACAGCGGCGGGGAGGTCGCGAGGACGACGTCGACGCGGCCGAGGATCGGCGCGGTCGCCATCGCCATCCCCATGTAGGAGAGATAGAACGCCATCCGCGTCTTCTGGTTCTTCTCGGGGCTCGCCTTCACCCATACCCGCAGGATTCGGTATGCGTTCGAGCGGTCGACGTGGACCAGCTTCCCGCCGTAGCGCTCGGGGATCACTCCGTGCGGATGGTTCGGGAACTCGCAGACGACGGTGACGTCATGGCCTCGCTCGCTCAGATAGTCGGCAAAGGCCTGGATCCGTGACTGAGTGGCGCCGATCTCGGGCGGGAAGTACTGCGAGACGAGTGCGATCCGCAGCGGTCGGGCGGCGGGACGCCTGCCCGGCCTCGCGGCAATCGCCGGCCGCAGGACCGTGCTGAGCTCGTCGTGGACGCGCCGCGAGCTCGGTGATCGCTCCTGCAGCAAGGCCCGATAGAGCGTGTCCACGTCGTCGACGAGGCGAGGGATCGAATACCGCGGCAGCACGTGCGCACGCCCGACGCGACCGAACTCGCGGCGCAGCTCCGGCGAGCGAGCGAGTTGCTCGAGTGCGTCGGCGATCGCCGTCACATCGCCGGGCGGGACGAGGAAGCCCGACGAGCCGTGCTGGACGACGTCGGAGACGCCGCCGACGTCCGTCGAGACGACCGGACGCTCCGCCGCGAGCGCCTCGATCAGCGTCACGGGCGTCCCCTCGTTCGCGGACGTGAGCGCGACCGCGTCGAACGCCGCCAGGAACGGAGCGACCTGCTCCGAGAAACCCGCGAAGTGACAGAAGTCCCCGATCCCGAGCTCGGCCGCCCGAAGCTCGAGCTGGTCGCGGAGGGGCCCGTCGCCGACGAGCATCACGTCCGCCTCGACCCCGCGCGAGCGGAGCACCGCCAGGGCCGCGAGGAGGTCATCCACCCGCTTGATCCCGGTCATGCGCCCGAGCCAGCCGATCAGGAATCTGTCCTCCGGAACCGCGAAGCGGGCGCGCACGGCCGCACGCTCGTCGGAACCGGCTTTGATCCGGCCGTCCAGGTCGAGCCCGAGCCGGATCACCGAGATCTTGCCGGCGGGCGCGACTCCGAGTTGGACCAGGTCCTCCTTGACCTCGGGACTGACGGCGATGAGCGCATCGCTCACCCGGGCGAAGCGACGCTCCAGCTGGCGGAACACCTCCGTCACCGGCGCCGGGAAATACCCCCGGAGAACGTGCCCGTGGAACGTGTGCACGACGACCTTCGGCCGGTCCTGGCCCG
>JAWVCV010000217.1:0-4660 GCA_033858115.1 Gaiellaceae bacterium | reverse complement strand
TCCTCCGAGGCGAAGATCACCAGCCGCCGGGCGATGAAGCGGGGATCCTCGCCGCCCTCGAGCATCGAGGCCAGGTAGTAGACGGCGGCGTCGGGGTCGGAGCCGCGCATCGACTTGATGAACGCCGAGACGAAGTCGTAGTGCTGGTCGGCGCCCTTGTCGTAGCGGAGCGGCCGCTTGCGGGCGGCGTCGTCGACATGCCGCTCGGCCAGTGGCGCGCCCTCAGCCTGAGCGGTCTCCCAGGCGAGCTCGATTGTGCTCAGCGCCGTGCGCGCATCGCCACCCGCCCGCCTCGCGATCAGCTCGACGAGCTCCTCGGGCACCTCCGCGCCGACCGCGGCCGCGCCGCGCCGGACGACCTCGGCCAGCTCCTCGTCCGACAGCGCCTCGAGCTCGACGACCTGGCAGCGCGAGAGCAGCGCGGAGTTGACCTCGAAGTACGGGTTCTCCGTCGTCGCCCCGATCAGCGTCAGCAGCCCCTCCTCGACCGCCGGCAGCAACGCGTCCTGCTGCGCTTTGTTGAAGCGGTGGATCTCGTCGAGGAAGAGGATCGTGCGCTGGCCGTTGCCCCCGAGCCGGTCGCGGGCGCGCTGCATGACGCCGCGGACATCATCGACGCGCGCCGAGACGGCGGAGAGCTCCTCGAACGCCGCGCCGGTCTCGGTCGCGACGATCCGGGCGAGCGTCGTCTTCCCCACCCCGGGCGGGCCGTAGAGGATCAGCGACCGGAGTCTGTCCTCCTCGATTGCGCGCCGCAGCGCCGATCCTTCACCGAGCACGTGCTGCTGGCCGACGAGCTCGGCGAGCGTGCGCGGTCGCAGGCGCTGCGGCAGGGGTGCGTGCGCGGCCGAGCGTTCGCGTGCCGCGTCGGCGAAGAGGTCGCTCACACTCGCAGTATGCTCAGGCCGTGTCGACCCACGAGGACTTTTCGGAGCCTGTTCTCGAAGGCGAGGGCGAGAGCGACTACGAGCGCTACCTCAACACGGTCGGCCTGCTCGCGCTGCAGAAGACGGCGGACGAGTGGGTCCACCGCGACGAGCTGCTGTTCCAGACCGTCCACCAGTCCTCCGAGCTGTGGCTCAAGCTCGCGTGGAACGACGTCGAGGCGGCGACCGAGCATCTCCGCGGCGGCGGGATCGCGCCGGCCTTGCGGCTGCTCCGCCGCAGCGGCCTCTGCCTCCAGTACGCGACGACGCAGCTCGACATGCTCGAGCAGATGTCGCCGTGGGAGTACCAGGAGATCCGCAAGGTGCTCGGTCACGGCAGCGGCTTCGACTCGCCCGGCTGGCGCGAGATCCGCCGCGTGACGCCGCAGCTGGGCCAGGCGTTCCACCTTCTGCGAGAGCAGGAGGGGCTCTCGCTCGCCGACGTCTACGTGCAGGGCCGAGACCACGAGGACCTCTACCAGCTCGCCGAGGCGCTGATCGAATGGGACGAGCGGATCAACTTCTGGCGGATCCGTCACTACAAGGTCGTCGCGCGCGTGATCGGCGACTCGGTCGTCGGGACTCAGGGAACGCCCGTCGAGGTCCTCGGGCGCCTCGTGCACCACGTCTTCTTCCCCGACCTCTGGCGCGTGCGCAACGAGCTCACCGCTCTCTCACAGGAGGAATGATGTTCGAAGAGCTGAAGGCAAAGCAGAGTGTCATGTGGGGCAACGGCCCCTACGAGCGGATCACCGACCTGCTCACCGAGTCGCAGGAGGATCTCGTCGCGGCGTTGCAGCCGCAAGCCGCAGAGAAGTGGCTGGACGTCGCCACGGGGACGGGCGCTGTCGCCCGGATGGCCGCGCGAGCGGGTGCCGACGTCACCGGGCTCGACCTGGCGCCGGACCTGATCGAGACGGCCCGGGCCCAGACCGAGGCAGAGGGTCTGTCGGTCCAGTTCGACGTCGGCGACGCAGAGGCGCTTCCGTACGAGGACGCGTCCTTCGACGTCGTCGTCTCCACCTTCGGCGTCATGTTCGCTCCCGACCACGCCGCGGTCGCGCGCGAGCTGGCGCGAGTCACCCGGCCGGGAGGGCGTCTCGGCCTGGCGAGCTGGACCGAGGACAGCGGCATCGGGGACATCTTCCGCGTCATGAAGCCGTTTCAGGCCGCGCCGCCGCCCCAGGGCGTCGGCAACCCGTTCGCCTGGGGCGACGAGGGCCACATCCGCGACCTGCTCGGCGACGACTTCGACCTCCAGCTCGAGGTGATCGACACCGAGCACCGGCCCTCGTCCGGAGAAGAGGCCTGGGAGACGTTCTCGACCTCGTACGGCCCGACGAAGACGCTTGCCGACTCGCTCGCCGACGAGCGGCGCGAGGAGCTGCACCGCTCGTGGGTCGACCTCTACGAGCGCTCGCGGGTCGGCGACGAGATCGTCCACCACCGGAACTACCTGCGCGTCCTCGGTACGCGGCGCTAGATGGCGGACGATTCGCTGCGCGACGAGGCGGTCGGACTGCTGCAGCAGCTCCTGCGCCTGAACACCGTCAACCCGCCCGGAAACGAGACGCTTGCGGCCGAGCTGCTGCGGGACTACCTGGAGGCGAACGGCGTCGAGGTCGAGCTCCTTGCGCGGACGCCGGAGCGGGCGAACCTCGTCGCCCGGCTCCGGGGCGGCTCCGGGCCCAGCCTCTGCCTCCTCTCCCACACCGACACCGTGGTGGCAGACCCGAGGGAGTGGTCGCGCGACCCGTGGTCCGGCGACCTCGCCGACGACCACGTCTGGGGTCGGGGCGCGCTCGACATGAAGAGCCAGGTCGCGGCCAACGCGGTCGCGATCGCCTCGCTCGCACGCGAGGGCTTCAAGCCCGCGGGCGATCTCGTCTTCGTCGCAGCAGCGGACGAGGAGGTAGGGAAGAGCTTCGGCCTCGAGTGGCTCTGCGAGGAGCACCCGGAGTCCGTGCGGGTGGACTACGCGATCAACGAAGGCGGCGGCGAGCGAATCGAGTTCGGGGGCCGCGCGTTCTACCTCTGCGCGGCGGCGGAGAAGATGTCGGCGCCGTTCACCTTGCGCGTGCATGGCCGCAGCGGCCACGCGTCGATGCCGGGCATCGCCGACAACGCGCTCGTCAAGGCCGCGCCCTTGATCGAGAAGCTCGCCGCGTACCGGGCCGAGCCCTCGATCGGGCCGGAGGTGGCCGGCTTCCTCCAGGCGGTCCTCGGCGAGCAGCCGCCCGCCGGCGAGGTGCTCGAACGGCTGCAGCAGCTCGACCCGCTCGCGGCCGAGACGATCGAGCCGCTGCTCGCCTTCACGCTCGCGCCGACGATGATCGGTGCGTCGGAGCGCAGAAACGTGATTCCCGGGAGAGTCGAGCTGACGGTCGACCGCCGCCTGCTGCCGGGCCAGTCTCCGGAGGAGGTGGACTCGATCGTTCGCGACCTGCTCGGTCCGGGCGACTACGAGCTCGAGACGATCGAGCGCCAGGGCGGCACTCGCTCACCGCTCGACACGCCGCTCTGGGACGCGATTGCGGCCTGGGTCGCCGAGACCGAGCCCGAGGCGAAGCTGGCGCCGCTCTGCTGCGCCGGGTTCACCGACTCGCATTGGCTCCGGGAGGCCTTCGGCACGGTCGCCTACGGCTTCTTCCCTCTGCGAACGATGGACGTCGAGCTTGCTTCCCGGCTGATCCACTCCGCCGACGAGCGGATCCACGTCGACGATCTCGCCCTCGGCGTCGACTTCCTCCGCCACGCGGCGCGCTCGCTCGGATAGCCGTGCTGGAGCTCCACTCGCCCGACGGCGCGTTCGACCGGATCGAGGCGTACCTGCGGGCGCAGGGCTTCTTCGCCCCCGGCGGCGAGGACCGAGTCGCCGACCTCTACCTCGGCTACGGCCTCTCGGAGCCGTTGCGCCGCAAGCAGCGTCCCGCCCCACCCGAGCCGTGTCGCCTTCCGCTCGCCGCGGTGCGCGTGCGCGGAGCGGCTGACTTTGTGTTGAAACAACACAATCCCCCCACGATCGGCTTGTGGGAGCGGTCGTGGGCCGATTCGGACTATGCCGAGGCGGTCGAGGCGGTGCGCGCGGCGATCGGGCAGGGCGACGTCTACCAGGTGAACCTCGTGCAGCATCTCGTTGCGCCCTTCGCAGGCGATCCGGCTGCCCTGAGCGCGCCACTGGCGCCGTTCGGGCCGCGGCTCCTTCGCGGCGGCGACTGGACGATCGCGTCGGCCTCCCCGGAGCTCTTCCTCGGCCGGCGAGGGCGACGGGTCTGGACGTGCCCGATCAAGGGGACGCGGCCGCTCGGGGAGCACGTCGAGGGAGAGAAGGACTCGGCCGAGCACGTGATGATCGTCGACCTCGAGCGCAACGATCTCTCCCGCGTCTGCGAGCCCGGATCCGTGCGCTGGCCCGAGTTGATGGCGGAGCGCGAGCTGGCCGGAGTTACGCATCTCGTCTCGAGGGTCGAGGGGACGCTCAGGAACGGCGTCGGCCTGGCCGAGTTGCTCGCGGCCGCCTTCCCCGGCGGCTCCGTGACCGGCGCACCGAAGATCGCGGCGCTCGACCTGATCGCCGAGCTCGAACCGGTCGGCCGTGGTGCCTCCATGGGCGCGCTCGGAACCGTGCGCGGCAACGGCGACGTCGAGCTCGCACTCACGATCCGCACCTTCGCGGTCGCGGAGGAGCGCGTCCATCTCTGGGTCGGCGGCGGCATCGTCTGGGACTCCGAGCC
>JAWVCV010000216.1:0-7577 GCA_033858115.1 Gaiellaceae bacterium | reverse complement strand
GTACGTGCCCGGGCCGGGCACGGCGCTGCGAGGCGTTCACAAGCTGCCGCCGGGACACGTGCTCGTCGCGGACGCGGACGGGGAACGGATCGAGCGGTACTGGCAGCTCGAGCCCGTCGAGCAGGCGCTGACCGACACGGAGTGCCTCGAACGTGTCCGTGCCACCGTGACCGAGGCGGTGCGCAAACGGCTCATCGCCGACGTTCCGCTCGGCGCGCTCCTGTCCGGCGGAATCGACTCGAGCATCGTGGTCGCCTTGATGGCCCAGCTCCAGGCCGAGCCCGTGCGCACGTTCTCCGTCGGCTTCGCCGATGCTCGCTACGACGAGCGCTCGTACGCCCGCCTGGTTGCCGAGCGGTACGGGACGACACACGAGGAAGTGCTGGTCGAGCCCGACGCAGCAGAATTGCTGCCTCGGCTGGCCGAGTCGTACGACGAGCCCTTCGGCGACTCGTCGGCGCTCCCGACCTTTCTCGTCTCCGAGATTGCACGGAGGGACGTGACGGTCGCTCTCGTCGGCGACGGCGGCGACGAGGCGTTCGCGGGCTACGAGCGCTACCGGGCGCACGCGCTCGCCGGGCGCCTCGACCGAGCCGTGCCCGCCACGGTTCTGCGGGCGGGTGCCCGCTCGCTGCGGGCTCTGCCCGGCGGCCGGCGGGAATTGCGCGCGCCGGCAGTCCGGGCCGCCCGCTTCCTCGATGCGGCCGCCGCGCCAGCGAGCGAGCGGTATGGCCGGCTGATGGAGATCTTCCCGGCGCACGTGCGACGGGCGCTCTGGACCGACGAGGCGCTCGAGCAGATCGGGTCGCCCCGCTCCGCAGGCGAGCTGCTCGGGCCCCCACCGGCGCCCGGCACCACCGGCCTCCAGCTGCTGGACATTGCGACCTACCTTCCGGGCGACCTCCTCTACAAGGTCGACATCGCCTCGATGGCGCACTCGCTCGAGTTGCGGGCGCCGTTTCTCGACCACGAAGTGCTCGCGCTCGGCCTCGGGCTGCCTGACTCGTTGAAGCTGCAGGGCTCACGAGGCAAGGTCGCGCTCAGGCGCGCTTTCGCCCCCGACCTGCCGCCGGAGATCCTCGAGCGCGGCAAGCGGGGATTCGGCGTGCCCGTCGCCCGCTGGTTCCGCGGCGAGCTACGCGACCTCGCCGGCGACCTCCTGCTCGGCGGACCCTCGTCCGATCGGGGGCTGTTCCGGCGCGACGAGGTCGAGCGGCTGCTGGTCGACCATGCAGCCGGGCGGAGCGATCACGGCGCTCGGCTCTGGAGCCTCGTCATGCTCGAGCTCTGGCAGCGCCGTTACGTCGACGCACCGTCGCGCTCGCTCGCCGCCGCCCTGTGACGGGGTCGAGAGCGATCGCGGCGCTCGGCGCCGCGTGCGTCCTGCCGCGACTGGCGGCGCTCCTGGTCGAGCGGGGCGACATCCTGACCGAGTTCACCGAGAAGAGCGACGACTTCGCCCGCACCTTCGTCGACAGCGGCACCTACGGATTCGTCGCCGACGTGCCGTCCGCGTACACGCAGCCGCTCTATGGGTTCTTCCTGATCCCGTTGTACGCGCTCGACGGTCGTCACTGGCTGGTCGTCGGCCTGGCGCAGATCGCGCTCGCGCTGGTGACGGCGCTGCTCGTGTACCGGATCGGCCTGCGGGTGCTCTCCCCGGCGGCCGCCCTCGTCGCCGCGATCGTCACGACGTTGAACCCCTACCTGGTCTGGCACGACGTCCACGTCAACCGGGAGATCGTCGACCAGGTGCTCGCTGCAGCCCTCGTCCTGCTCGCCCTCCGGGTCGCGGATCGGCCCACGCTACTCGGCGGCGGCGCGCTGGGCGCGGTCGCAGGCTTGGCCGTGCTCGGCAATTCGCGGCTGCTGCTGCTCCCGCTCGTGCTGCTGCCTTATCTCGCGTGGCGCGTGAGACCGCGATCGGCGCTTCTGGTCCCGGGAACCGCGCTTGTCGTCGGGATGGCGGTCGCGATCGCGCCCTGGGCGATCCGCAACCGCGTCGAGGTGGGCTGCTTCGCGATCACGACCGACGCGCGCGCACTCTGGAAGGCGAACAACCCGCTGACCGACGACGTGCTGGAGGCTGGCCGCTGGATCGACGCCGTGCCGCCGATCCCCGGCGCGCCGCCGACGCCGCAGGAAGCTGCCGAGGCATTCGTCCGCAACGGCACCGACCCAAGGGTCGACGAGTGTGCGCAGATGCGCTTCTACCAGCACCGCGTGGTCGACTTCTGGCGCGACCACCCCGGCGAGAAGGCGGAGCTCGCCGCCCGCGGCGCGGCGATGCTCTGGACACCCGGGGTGACGCGAACCGAGGGGAATCCAGGCGCCGGCGACTGGCTCGACACGATTCGGCTCTGGCCGACCGGGATCTGGTTCACGCTCTTGTTCGTGCTCGCCGTCGTCGGGATCAGGCTCGCGGAGCGCCGCTTCCTCGCGCTTGCGCTAGCGCTGCTGGCCTACCAGACGGGGTTCGCGCTGCTCTTCATCGGCGCCACCCGCTACCGCGCGCCGTGGGACTTCCTGCTCGCTCTGCTCGCCGCGCCGGTGATCGTCGAGCTGGCACGGCGCTGGCGCGCACGGACGGCTTCGTGATGCGGGTCGTCCACGTTCACCGGATCGCCGGTGTGGGCGGCTCCGAACGGCACCTGCTCGCTCTCTTGCCGGCGCTGCGGGAGCAAGGCGTCGAGGCTGCCTTCGTCGGGCTCGACACCGGCCCGGGAGCCGGCGCGTTCTACGACGAGCTCGACCGCAGCAAGGTTGCTTACGCGCGGCTGCAGGGCGCCGCTGCGGATCCGCGTCTGCCGTTTCGCATCGCACACGCTGCGGGCCGCCTCGGCGCGGAGGCGATTCACACCCATCTCGTCCACGCCGACGTTCACGGCGCCGCGGCGGCGGCACTGCTGCGCGTGCCGCTCTTCTCGACGAAGCACAACGACGACCGCTTCCGCACCGGCGCCTTCCGTCATGTCGACCGCCTGCTGGCACGCCGCGCGACGGGCGTGATCGCGATCAGCGAGGCGTTGCGGCGCTTCTCGCTCGAGCGCGTGGGGCTGCCTGCGGCAAAGGTCGAGGTCGTGCACTACGGGCTCGACGCACCGCCGCCGGCCTGGGGCCCCAACCCGCCGATCGACCTGCCTCGGGACGTGCCGTGGCTGCTTGCAATTGCCCGGCTCGTGCCGCAGAAGGGCCTCGAGGTCGCCCTGGAGGCGCTGGCGCGACTCGAGAACGAGCGCGCGGTGCTGGTGGTGGTCGGGGAGGGCCCGGAACGCGCACGGCTCGTCGAGCTCGCGCACAGGCTTGGCGTGAGCGATCGGGTCCTGCTGGCGGGGCGGGCCGGCGACGTCGGGGCACTCCTCGAGCGCGCGTCGCTGCTCGTCCATCCGGCGCGTTGGGAAGGGTTCGGCCTCGTGCTCCTCGAGGCGATGCTCGCCGGCCGCGCGGTCGTCGCCACGGACGTCAGTGCGATTCCGGTGATCGTGGTCGACGAGGCCACCGGACTGCTCGTCCCGCCTGACGACCCCGGGGCGCTGGCGCGTGCGATCGACCGGCTCCTCTCGGACGATGGCGAGCGCGAGCGGTTCGGCAACGCGGGCCGCGAGCGCGCGCGCGCGGAGTTCTCGGTCGAACGCATGGCGGCGCAGACCGCTGCGGTCTACGCGCGGGCGGCGGCTCGAACGACGGCGTCGGCCCACGAGTCGACCGAGTGACCGGCTGCCGCGCGCTCGCGCATCGTCTCGCCGAGCCGCTGCCTCGCCGCGGCGTCGAGCTCCGCAAAGTCGTGTAGCCGCGCCGCAAGCGACGCGGGATCGCCCCCGACGAACCGCAGCTCGGCGGGCACGAGCCCAGCGAAGGCCCAGTCGGGCACGAGCGCCGGCACGCAGGAGAAGGCCGCCTCGAGCACGACCTTGTCGGCCGCGCCCCGCACGGTCGCGCTGACGAGCGCGTCGAGGCGCGCAAGGTATGCGAGCGCCTGGTCGCGGGGCACCGCGTCCCCAAGCACAACGGCGTCACCGAGGCCGAGGTCAGCCACCAGCCGCTCCAGCTCCGCACGATGCAGCCGCTCGGAGTCATTGGAGACGGCGCCGTGAATCGTCAACGTCGCGTCGAGATCTGCGTCCCGGGCGAGGCGGATCGCGCGCAGCATCGTCGCGTAGCCCTTGACGGCGGAATAGCGCCCGAGCGCGAGCAGCCGGACGCCGGCGCCCGGCGCGGCCCCGCGACAGGCGAGCTGCTCCGGATCGAGGCCGTGCCCGATCGCGAGGAGCTTCCGCGACCGGATCGGAAAGGACGACTCCTCGACCGAGAGGACCCGCGTCGCGGCGCGCTCGGCAAGGCGCAGCACACGCGATGCGCGCCACTGCGTGTACCAGAGGAGCACCGGCACCCCGCGCGCGCGGGCGAGCGGCGCCGCGAGCACGGCATAGAGCGGCACCATGTGAGCGACGACGGCGTCGGCGCCCCGCAGCTCGGGCGCCAGCGCCCGGAGGAAGCGCAGACCACGTCCCAAGCGTGTTGGCGCCGCAAATGTCTTCACGCGGCAGTTGACCGGCAGCGCCCCCTCGGTGGCGCCGTCCGCGAGGACGACCACCTCGTCCACCCGCTCGGCGAGCGCCCGCAGCTTGGCGACCGTGGCGGCGAGCACCGGATGCTCGGGATCGACCTGCTGCGTGATGAAGATGAGCCGCTTCATCCGCCGGCGCCGTCGACCAGCGCCCGGACGCGGCCCGCGTACTCCTCGGCGCTCCCGAGCCACGGCTCCGCCGTCGCCCGTGCCCCCGCGGCCAGTCGCTCGACTGTCTCCGGCCCGGATCCCAGCCGCACGATCGCCTCGGCGAGCGCGGGGACGTCCTCGGGGTCGACGAGCAGTCCGTTGACATCATGTTGGACTATGTCGGGGATGCCGCCGGCCCTGCCGCCGATCACGGGCCGGCCCCGCGCGAGCGCCTCGATCGCCACCCGCGGCAGCCCTTCCGAGCGCGAAGGCAGGAGCAGGACGCTCGCCGCGTCGATCGCAGCAGCGACCTCAGGCGCCGACAGCGACGGGCTCCACTCGACCTGGCCCGGCAGGTCGGCGACGAGACTCTGGGCCACATCTGTCCGGGTGCCTGTGCCGACCAGGTGGAGGACGACCTCGGGCAACCGCGGCGCCGCCAACCGCCAGGCTGCAGCCAGGTTCTCGATGTTCTTGTACGGCTCGAGCATGCCGACGAAGACGAGGCGCGGACGCTCGGGAAGGGGCTCGAGCGGCGCGGCGAAGGCCGAGAGGTCGGTCCAGGTCGTGAAGACGGCAGCCGGCTCGCGCCCGAGCGCCCGGACCCGCCCCGCGGTGAAGTCGGACACTGTGCGAACGGCGTCTGCGCGCCGCACTGCGAAGTCGGCGAGGCGGTCGGCGAGCGGGTTGACGATGCGACGCAGTGACGAGCCGTAGAGGCGGGTCGCCGTCCGCCAGTCGCCGTGGACCTCGACGACGATCTTGGCGCCCGACCGGGCGAGCCGCCTCCCGAGGAGCGCCGCAACGCCTTCGTAGGGGCTCTCGGCGACGACGACCGTGGGACGAAAGTCGCGGAGCTCCGTGCGGACGCGCCACGGCAGCGTCAGGTAGAAGGCGGCGCCGTCGAGCTTTCCAGGCAGCGGGCGCACGAGCCTGAAGACGTCGTCGCCTCGCGCGCCGCGCTTCGCGCTTGCAAGCACGCGGAGGTCGAGCTCGGCCGCGAGCGCGTCCCACTTGCGTTGCAAAGACGCCGGCAGCGGGAGGTCGTAGCGCGTGCGGCCGACGAACAGGACGCGGGGGCGGCTCAACGCGCCACCTTGGCGAGGACGTCCTCGAGCCGGCCGTAGATCAGCTCGGGCGCATACGCGGCGACCGAGCCTGCCGCCGAGGCCGCGAGACGCTCGCGGAACGGCGTGTCGTCGAGCACACGGCGGAGCGCGGCGGCGAGCGCGCCGACGTCCTGCGGGGGCACGAGCAGCCCGTTGACGCCGTCCTGGACCACCTCGGCCACACCGCCCACGTTCGTGGCGACGACCGGCGTGCCGACCGCCAGCGCCTCGACGACCGCGTGCGGGAAGTTCTCCCAGGCGGACGACAGCACCGCCGCATCCGCCGCTCGGGCGAGCTCGAGCGTGCGCTCGCGCGGCTGCGGCCCGAGGAGCCTCACCCGGCTCTCCAGACCGAGCTCACTGACGGCGGCCGCGACGGCCCCGCGCTCCGGCCCGTCGCCGACGATGAGCAGAGTCGCGTCCGGCACCTGGGCCGTCGCGGCGAGCAGCGTGCCGAGCGCCTTCTGGGGAGTCAGCCGCCCTGCGAAGACGAGTGTCCTGGGGCCGACGCCGTGCGCGGCGCGCAACTCGTCGCGGTCCGGCAGGCCGTTCACCGCCGGCGCCGGATTCGGCAGCACTTCCACGCGCCCGGGATCGGCTCCCCAGCCGACCGCCAGGCGGCAGAGGTAGTCGCTGGGGCAGAAGACGAATGCCGCCGAGCGCACGACCCGGTTCCTGAGCCGCCTCAGCCCGTCAGCCTGCAGTCCGCCGCCACCACGCTGGAATGCCTCGACGTCGCCTGCGACCGCGCCGCGCCAGCGGGCCCGCTCGAAGGCGGGGTCTCCCGTGAGCTTGAGCACGTAGGGACGTCGGGCGGCGCGCGCCGCCAGCGCGGTGCGGGCGAACAAGCCGGTCGAGTAGACGATGTCCGCCTGCCGGGCTCGCCGCGCGATCAGCGCCGCAGAAGCGGCATGGCGCGCACCCGGCGGCAGCCGGCGCGACGTCCAGTGAACGGGAAACGGGCGGGGCGCCGGCCGCGCACCGGCCGTCACAACCACCTCCACCCCGTGCCCACGGTCACCGAGGAACGCCGCCACCTCGGGCGCATGGCTGGCGGGACCCCCGACGTCGGGCGGCCAGATTCCAGAGACGATCACGATTTTCACCGGCTCGCCGGCCTCATCTCGGAAGGACTTACGAGCACCCCGCGCAGCCGGACGAGCAGGAGCGTCCACACGGCCGCCAGCACGATCGTCGAGGCAAGCACCGCCGCCGCTGCACCCTCGGCGCCACTCCGGTCGGCGAGCACGAGGACGAGCGGCACCAGCGTGGCGATCTCGAGGCCGTTCGCGAGCAGCCGCAGCCCGGGGCGCCCGATCGACACCGGCAGCGTCTTCGACCAGCCCCAGACGAGCTGGATCGCCGCGGCGAGCAGGATCAACCTCGCGGGGCCGGCGGCAGACGCGTACCGCGCGCCGTAGAGGAAGGAGAGGACGTCGTCCATCCAGATCCAGAGCGGCGGCACGGCGACCACCATCAGCGCCGCGGTCGTCAGCATGTACGTCCGCAGCATCGCCCGGACACGGTCCAGCCGGCCGTGCTCGACGTCGTGAGTCTGCTCGGTGAGCAGGAACAGGCGGGCGGGGCCGCTCGCCGCCGAAAATCCCGTCTGCGGCGCCTGAGCTGCGCGGAAGTCCGCAACCTGCGTCGCGGGAGCAACGACGCCGACGAGCAGCGCGGGCAGCGTCGAGCGCGACGCGAGGAGCGTCGACGCGACCGCGGACTGGCCGACGAAGCGAAGCAGCTCCGGA
>JAWVCV010000215.1:0-3514 GCA_033858115.1 Gaiellaceae bacterium | reverse complement strand
TAGGTGCAGTCGCCGCCGATGTTCACTTTTTCCGCGTTCTGCGCGACTGTGCCGATGCTCGTGTCCGGCGGCGGCGTGTAATAGATCAGGATCGAGATGTGGTCGATCGAGGCGGTGCGGCTCGAAGCCGTGTCGCTGTCGGTCTTGATCCGGAGGCCGAAGTTGGAGGCGTTGAGCTCCTCGGCGGTCCACGCCACGCCCCAGAGATCAGCAGAGCTGCCGTAGGTGAAGATCTCCTCGGAGGTGGACGTCGTGTAGTCCGTGGCGCTCGCATGGTCGGTCCCGACCGGAGCGCCGGCTTTGAGCAAGAAGACGTCCTCGTCGTCGATCGCGGTGCCCGAAGCCATCCGCTCGACGGAGGCGTGGATGCCTGTGATCACGGAGCCGGTGGGGATCGTGAAACCGAACCCGGTTGCGTCCAGGTTCGGGCTCTGCGTGTTGCCTGCGATCACCGCGGTCGCCCTGTTGTTGTCGCTCGCCGTGACGAAGCCGGGGTTCGTCCAGCCGGCGCCGGCGCCGGCAGAGCGGGAGACCTGGTAGGCGGAGGAGGTCATCCGCACGTCGTCGCCGACGTCGACCACCGTCTCCGCGCCGGTGATCTTCGCCGACCCGACGAGGCAGATGTCGCCGCGCGAGGCGACCGGCATCGGGATCGTGACGTCGGTGATCGTCATGCACGTGGTCGTGTTGTCGTGGTACATCCGGCTCCAAGCACCGATGGTGGCGCCCGCATTGAGGCCCTGCACCTGGGCGGTGCGGGTGAGCGTGCGCGTGATCGCAGGTCCGCCGGTGGGATTGGCGATCGCGCCGATCGACGTGATCGTCCACCTGTAGTTCGTGCCGTCGTACACGCCCGAGTAGGTAGCCGTGCCGCCGCCGAGCGAGACGACGGTCGGCGGGTTGGTCGGCAGCAGCGTCGCCGTCTTCGGATCGACCGCGTTGTTGAGCACCGCAAAGGCGTGCGCGATCCCGGCCTCCGCGAGCGACTGCGCGCTGACGCGGGCCTTCGCGACCTGGGCGGTCCGACCGCTCGAGCTGGAGAACTGGATCGCCGTCGCCACCAGGGCGCCGGTCGTCGCCATCACGAGCACGGTGAGAGGCAGAGCGAGCCCGCGCTCGGAGCGGAGCCTCGTCCGGAGGCGCATGATCATGCTCTCACGCTGTTCCGCAGGACGAGATCGTCCCGCAAGGCGTAGGTCCGTTCGGGATTCGCCGGCGAGAGGTTCACGTCGAGTGCGACCCCGAGGGTCTTCAGCTCCTTGCTGCCGACGGTCGGCGCGGTGTAGCTGAAGGCGCTTGCAGTGGTCAGATAGTCGGCGACCTTCTGGCCGGTGCCGCTGCAGGTGGCGCCGAGGTAGCGCCAGAGGCCGTAGCGGTTTGCCCCGTTGGCGACCGTGCACCAGGTGATGCTGGTGCCCCCGGCCGACGTCGGGCAGGACGAGCTCATGCTCAAGGTCACCGTCGCGGACGCCCCGGTCGGGGCGATGCCGTACGAGCAATGAGCGTCGCGGCGCAGCCGGTCGAGCCCGAGCCGTGCCTCTGTCTGTGCCTGAAAGCGCCGGTTCATCTCAGCTTCCGCAGTCGTGCCCGAGACCATCAATGCTGTCATTCCTCCCATCACCGTCATCAGGATCGTCATGCTTGTTAGCGACTCGATCAGCGTGAACCCGCGCTCGCTGCGGAGCAGCGCGCGCAACCGTGCAAGGACCCTCACCGCAACCTCGCCTCGACTCCCGCGAGCGTGCGTCTTGCCACCTGCTCGCTCTTGCCACCGACTCCCCAGAGCTTCTGGACGCGCTCGTCGACCTGGATCAGAAGCCGAAGCGCCTCGGCGCCGCCGGACCAGCCGAAGCGCGCTCCTGTGACGATCCAGTTGTGCTGGTAGAGCCAGTGATTCACCGCGCGCGGCGAGCGGGTCTGGTGGGAATCGAGCCAGGTGCGCAGCTGCTTGGCCCGCGCCGGCAGCGTCATCTCGTCCGTGGGCTCGGCCGGCGCGCCCGCGACGGCGAAGGCGGGCTTCCGGCTTGCAGGCTTCGCCGCCGGCTTCGGCTTCGCAGCCGGGGCGGCGGGGGTGGCCGGCGTGGCCGGACGCGCGGTCTCCGGCTTCGAGGTGGCGCGCGCCACCTTGCGCGTCGCCGTGAGGTATCTGACCGGTCGGCCCGTGTACGGAGATTCGTTCTCGGGCAGGCCCTGCTGCTGGTACGAAGAGTTGCGCGAGAGCTGGAGCTTGATGATCGGCGCGCCGTCGGCCACGACCCGCGTGCCGGGAATCGGGGTCTGCGAGGAGACGATGTTGGCCGCGTAGCCCTGGACGGAGCCGGTCACCTTCCAGGCAAAGCCGGCCTGCTCCAGGGAGCCCTTGGCGAAGACGTAGACCTGCCGACGGACGTCAGGGACGACCAGGGACGGCTGTTCGACGGCGGGCGCGGCCGTGACCGGCGCAGGCCCGTTCGAGCTCGCCGCCAGCGTTAGCGTCGCAGTCGCGAGCAGCGCGACGACGACGATCGCCGCGATCGTCGGCACGCGCGCAAAGTTCACCGCAGCCATATGCCCTTTCTCGGCAGAACGGGCGGGCAACTCAAGACCCCGTAAGCGTGAATTCGACGACCTCGTTCGAGGGGGGCTCTACGGCGGGAACGATCGTGAAGATCGGTCCCGCAACCCGCTCGGGCGCAGGGGCCTCGTCCTGCCAGGTGAACGCGATATTCGCGAACTCCTGGAACCAGGGCATCTCCTGCGGGTAGCGCGACGGATCGAGGCCGAGATGCAGGTGCGGTCCCGTCGAGTGGCCGGTCGAGCCGACGAGGCCGACCCACTGCCCCGCGGTCAAGACGACGCCGGGCTGGATTGCCGGATCGCGGTAGGAGAGGTGGCAGTAGATCCATTCGAGCCCGTCGAGGGACTGGAGCGTCAAGCCCGTGCCGCACGCGCCGTCGTCGGTCAGGGAGAGCACGTCGGCGTCGGCGAGCGCGTAGACCGGCGCGCCCTGCGGCGCAGCGATGTCGGCGGCCGGATAGTCGTGATGGTCGTGCCCGACCGAGACCGTGGCAGGCCCGCCGCCGACGGGGAAGACGTAGCCGTCGGCGCGGCTCGGCATCCGGAGCACGCTCGCCGCAGCAGGCACGAAAGAGGCCGCACGGGCGCCGCTCCGGGCGGCTTCGAGCGCGGTCTCCGCGAGCTCGAGCTCCTGCCGCAAGCGCTCGACCTCGGCCGAGGCCGCGTCTCGCTCGTGCTCGGCGGCAAACGCATCCTTCTCCGCGCTCAGCCGGTCGGAGAGCAGGAGCGCGAGGTCGTCCGCCTCCGCGCGGATCGGCTCGGCTCGTGCACCCAATTGCAGCGTCTGGGACTCGGCAGCTTGCAAGGCCTCGTGCAGCGAGTCGACCCGCCCTTGCGCCTCCTCGACCGCGATCGCCAGGCGGTCGAGCGTGAAGACGGCGTCCGCCCCGCCACCGCCGGCGAAGAGCGAGGCGAGCTGCAGCACGTCGTCGACGTACCACTGCGCGTGGTTGTAGGC